>JBILLC010000422.1:0-2993 GCA_044376275.1 Chthoniobacteraceae bacterium
ACTGGATGCGCGTTCTGACATCTACAGCCTGGGTGGGATTCTTTATGCGATTCTCACGCTTAGACCACCAATTGATGGCACAACCTTGGATGAAGTGCTCACCAAGGTGAGGAACGGCAGCATCAGCTCGATGGTCACCAAGCGCGGGGGCAAGGATGCGGTGACTGTTGGTGCGCCTACGGCCATGGGTGCTGAAGTGCCGGAGGCGTTGCAGGCGGTGACGCTCAAGGCCATGGCGACCGATCGCAACAAGCGCTACGCGAGCGTGGAAGCGTTTGCCGGTGACATTGAGCGCTACCAGAACGGGTTTGCGACGCAGGCTGAGGAGGCCGGGGCGCTGAAACGACTGCTGCTATTCATCAAACGGAACAAGGCCGTATCCTCGGCGGCGGCACTGTTTCTGGTGGCCGTGCTGGCTTTCACCGTGAAGCTGGCGGCCAGCGAAAAGACGGCACGCGCGCATGAGCGGGAGGCGCGCGCTCAAATGGAAACGTCGCGGCGGGCGGCGGCGGCGGCGCAGATGTCACTGGCTGAGGCAGCTGAGGCGGTGGCCGATTCTGAGGCTTTGCAAAAAGCTTTGGATGCGGTTCCGGAGGATCTGCGCACGCCGGACTGGAACTATTTTCAGAGCCGGATTGAAACGGCGACTTTTTCTCTGCCCGCGCCGACGGGGATGAGTTGGGTTAGTTTTGACGATTGGCCGTCTGACCCGGAGCGGGTGGTGGCGCTGCGCAGCGATGGGGAGTTGTTTGCGCTGAATGTGAATACGGGGACGTTGCAGGCGCTTTGGAAATTCAATCCGAAGGGTGTCAAGTGGCGCGGTTCGATTGGGGTCGCACCAGACGGGAAGCTGATCGCATTGACTTATCAAAATCAGGCTAATGCAACAGCGGTGGCGGTCCACGAACTGGAGACTGGAAAATCGCTTGGAGGATTTCAGCACACCGAGCCAGTTCATCCCCACTCGTTTGTGACTCTGCAGGAGGCGGTTTGCTTGTTTCGTGGGGTGTTTTTTGGAAAGCCTCCCGTGCGAAGATTGGAGGCTTGGAATTGGAGGGAAGGCAAACGCTTGTGGGAGCTGAGTGGTGCGAGTCTTGCTGAATTCAGTGTGGATCAAAAGAACGTGCTGGTGGTGGGTTCGGCAGGTGCAGTTGAACAACGCGAAATTCTAAGCGGGACGGTGGTCTTAAAGGGGGTGAGCGGGGATGGTTCCTTTCATGATTGGTTCCCTTGGAACAGTGCAAGAACCGCCGACTGGAAACGCTTTCTCTCTCCCATGGGGTGGAGTTCGAGGATCCGGATGCTCAATCCTTGGACGGGGAATGTGGATTTTGAGGTGGTGCCTGGCTACGGCAATTTTGCGTGCGCCTTTATCTCGGGGGGAAACTTGTTTGGGACAGTGGGACAGGCCTCACAGACCCAGGGAGTTTTGGAGATCCGGGACAGCGGAAATGGTTCGTTGAAGAAGACCCTTCCCTTCGAGGCCCAGGTCCGAGTGTCGGAGCATGCTCCGAAGATCGTTTCCAAAGCGGGTGCGGTGGCGATCCGGTGCCCAAATGTGCTTAAGGTCTGGCGTTTAGAAGGAGGGACCCAGCCCCGTGTGCTACGGGCAGATGGTGCGTTTTTAACCCGTCTCGGAAGCATGGCCTATGGGGTTTCGAGCAAAGCTGTGAGCGGAGGAAGCACGGCGCTGCGCTTGCTTAATTCCGACGAGAAAGACCCAAAAAAGAGGATCGTTGCGGAGCGCGTTTTTCCCTACCCATATCTTAACGTGACCGCGACGCCAGACGGGGAGCGGGTTCTCTTTAAATACCTAGGTCAAATCGGGGCCTATCGCGGGCGGACGAGCTCTGGAACCGGGGGATTGGAGGAGATCTGGCCCATAAAACCCGAACGAACCGCTGTGGGTATGTGGGCTGTGCATCACACGGATCACCGGATCTGGACGGGAATGGGCGTGTTGGATTTTTCGACGGGCCGGACGTTGGTGACGGTCAAAGATCGCCAGGGACTGGACAGTGCCGATTCGAGTGTTTGGGTGGGGGCGCAGCGAGTGGCGGAGATTACCTACTTAAATTCTGGGACGGCGGGGGATGCAGATTCGAAGGCGGGTTCCGTCCGGATTGCGCTCTGGAACGCGGAGTCCGGGGAGCTTGCGGGGAGCGTGAAAGCGGCGAATGCGGTTTGGATCTGCGCCTCCCCTGACGGGAAGCATTTGGCAGAAGCGGGCTCGGACAAACGGGTTCGGATTCGGAGCGCGCAGACGTTGGAGGTGGAGCGGGAGTTCCGATGCCATGAGGCGAGGTTGACCGGAGTGGCGTGGCATCCCACAAAGCCGCTGCTGGTTACGGAGGCGGAGGACGGCATCATCCGGGTATGGAACCTCGAGACCCTGCAAAAGGTGGAAGCGTTTGAAAGTCCGTCGCATCGGGCAACAAAGCGCGATGAGAAGCATTTTTTTCGCCTGGAGATCACGGCGGATGGCCGGGAGTTGAACGTGTATCGGCAGCCTAGCACTGTGCTCGTGTTTTGCCCTGAGAGCTTTCAAGGCACGAAGTAGGCGGAACGGTTTGAGCGCTTCAAGACTTCAAAGCCGCGACTGCTTGTGTTTGCAGAATTCACGAATGGCCTTGGGTCGGTAACCCGCACAGGATCTTTCGATTTTTAAGGCTGTGCGAAACAGCAATTCATCCCCATCAACATTCTCTTACGAGGCGATCAAACTGGTGAGGTAAGCGCATTGCGAATCATTGTGGTGCATGCCCAGTTTGATGGCGCGCCGCTTGTCTTCAAAAGGTAAAGAGTCGCGGATGCTGAAGCGCATGTGCGTGAAATTGCGCGGGGCGCTGACAGCACGTGTTTTCCGACTTAGCTGATCCGTTGTCTTTGAAACCTCGTAAAACTGCGATAGTTGTTTAACGTTTCGCCTTGGCCCCTTGTTACGCTTCAACTAAAATCCTCGACGGTACACATATGACACTGACAGCCGTTCT
>JBILLC010000423.1:0-2990 GCA_044376275.1 Chthoniobacteraceae bacterium
TTACCCGTGATGGAAGCGTTACCGCCGGTGATTGCTTCACGAATCACCGGGGCGGACTGCACTTTGCCGTCCAGCATGATCGCGAACCTCTTGCCCACGTTTTCCTGGGTAAGCCGAGCAAACTGGGCAGCACCTTCGGAGCTGAACCGAAGACTCACACCCCATCCCTGCGTGTCAAAATAAGCATTCGCACCACTCACCATACTACCGGGGATGTCAGCTTTTTTCTTCACCACAAGCTTCTCTTCAAACGGCTTTCCATTCCGTTCGTCCTGGTGAATCTCCACCTTGAATGCCGGGTCGGGTGGAACCGCTCCGGAAAGAATCCCATCGCTCTGTGGATGCACGAGCTTGAAGTCAAGTTTTGCCGGCTTGTAAAGCTGTTCACGCGCCTCATCCAGCTTGCCTGTATTCAGACCGGGGATTTGAACAAGAATCCGGTCCGAGCCCTGCGGGGCGATCAGAGGTTCACTCGTACCCATTGAGTCCACCCGTTTCCGGATCACTTCTTTCGCCTGATCCAGCATGGCTGGAGTGATTTCCTTTGGGCTTGCTCCCTCCTCAGCCTCTGCCTTCAGGCGCACGAGGAAGGAAGTGCCCCCTTTCAAATCAAGACCAAGGGGAAGTTTCTGCTCGGGCGGATAGACCGAAGCCAGACACAGGGCAACTACGAGAACCGTGAGAATTGAACCCAAGATCCGCTTATGCCGATCAGAGTCTGTGAGGAAATACCAACCGAATAATGCCGCGAGAAGCAGTCCCAGGACGAAGGTGAGAGCAGGGTTCATGAGGGTGAATAAATTAAGAAATTTCTTGGAAGAAGTGAAAACAAGCTGCAACTCCGCGACTGAAGCGCGGGGCGAAGGCCAAACTGACCCTAGGCTTTTTCAAGCTTTGCTTCCTTGAGAACAGCAGCGATTGCACTTTTGTCTACTTCGATTCGGACATTGTCCGCCACCTTGAGCATCAGAGTTGCACCATCCTTTACATTCGCGACCACCCCATGGATTCCGCCAGTCGTCACGACGGGATCACCCGTTTGGAGGTTGCTGATCATTTCGGTAAGCTTCTTTTGCTTCTGATTCTGTGGCCGGATCATCATGAAATACATGATGCAAAAGATCAGGACCATCGGCACCAGCACCCCCCCGATTCCGGGAGGTTGAGCCCCGTCTCCGGGTCCGGCTTGAGCGACTGTTGAGAAAAGAACGAAAATATTCATGACTAAAACTGCTTAGATTCCTTCGTATTTGGCCACTCCAAAGACGGGGAGCGGAGGTTATGCTGGAGCGGGCCTTTGTCCAAGATTTTCACTCAAAAGCTTGTCGCCGAGCCGTCAGTTCGAGCCCTTGGCCGTCAGTCGCATCATGAGGGAATACAGCACAACCATCCCGAGCACAGCGACCACAAATGCCAGCGATTCATGCTTCATTGCCGAGACGAGTGCAGCCGGATCCTCGATCAACGTCGGATTGCGCTCCGCCAACCGGACGCTGAACCAAGCCAGAATCCCGCACCAAATTGCCGCTCCAACCGTGGTCATCAGGCTGAACATCCCAAACCCCATTCGAACGATGCCAGCTGGAATTGAAATCAAGTGTCTCAAGACGGGCAATAATCGGGCGAAAAATACGCCTCCTGCCTCGTATCTGTGAATAAAACGCTCTGCGCGCTCAAGTTTTGCTTCTGTAATTAAAACTTTTCCTCCCCATTTGAGGATCAACGCCCGACCAACCCATTTAGCGACCCAGTAAGTAATTGCGGACCCCAACCACGATCCAAAGGTTCCGGCGAGTATCACGCCTGCAAACGACATCTTTCCCTGACTAACCCAGAACGCCGCTGGAGGAATGACAACTTCGCTGGGCACTGGGAAAATTGAGCTTTCCATCGCCATCAAGACCACGATCCCTGCGTACCCCCAATCCCGCACCCATCCAAACCATAGAACGATCAAAGCATGCATAAAATTGGGGTGGTTCGCTTAGCTAAATGCAGAAATCCAATCCGAGCCTAGAAAGGAACACTGTGTCTCCCAGTGCACACTCAGCCCGATGGAAACAAAGCTTGAGGGCCCTAAAAGGCCTCTGTCTCTTCCGTGAGACCCGAATCATCACGGATCGAGTCCAACCTGCGCCGCACCCCCCTTTCAGATTCAGGCCCTTTCCAGACTCGAATAACAGTCTCCACAACCGCAGGCACAGCGAGCAATACACCCAAAGACAGCAGGGTCGCCGCAGTCGTTTTCTGAGCAGGCCGCTGAAGCTTTCCTGCGATCAAAAGGCCAAGACCGCAACCAACGGCCGTTTGAGTCACCGCGAGGAGACTCGTTTTAGTGGGGTCAGATAGACGAACGGAAGCCATGGCTTAGTATGAAGTTAAAGCTCCTTCATAGAGCCCCCCGTCTGTTTTGGCGACTCTGATTGCTGAGATTGGAGAATTTTCTTCAAAAGCACATCAACGGACCCGAAAAAAACACCGTCTCCTTGCCCTTCCCGAGGAGGAAATGCATTCTGAAGGGCTTATGACACTGACCGAAAAAGTCCTCGCTCGCGCCTCAGGCAAGGCACACGTTCAACCTGGAGACAACGTTTGGGTTGCAGTTGACACGCTCATGACCCACGACGTTTGCGGCCCGGGTACCATCGGCGTATTCAAAAGGGAGTTTGGTAAAAATGCGAAAGTCTGGGATCGGAACAAGGTTGTGATCATCCCTGATCACTACATTTTCACCGCTGACAGCATGTCCAATCGCAACGTGGACATTCTGCGCGAATTCGCGCGTGAGCAGGGGCTTTCCTACTTCTACGATGTCATCGACGACCCTAATGGAAATTGGCGCTTTGACGCATCGCAAGGTCAGTTCAAAAAACAATACGGGTCACGCTACACCGGAGTTTGCCACACCACCCTTCCGTGGAAGGGTCACACGCGTCCGGGTGAAATTTTGTTTGGCACCGACTCCCACACCTGCATGGCGGGCGCCTTCA
>JBILLC010000021.1:0-11147 GCA_044376275.1 Chthoniobacteraceae bacterium
CTGGCACCGACTACTGCGACTTTGCGTGAAGCCAACATATCTCTGAAAACTTAAATCCAAACTAATACACCGAACACTAAGTCAACAAAACGGGAAAATAAAAAGCCCCACCGCCGCGAGGACGGTGGGACCTTGATGACAAATACCGCTGAACCAGACTAGAAGGAGAGACTCATCTTCCCGCCGAAATAGAAGTCGTTGCGACCTTCGTCGGTGTTACTTGGCACCGCCCGGTTGTACCGCGCGCCGCCCGATAGGTTCATTGCAACATACGGTGTGAATACCGCTGAATCCGTCACTTTCACGGGGAAAGATATTGCGGGGCGAACCGCGGTGAATCCGGATTTTGTCCCACCAGCCTGCACATACGAGTAATAGTCAGAACCGTAACCGACCGACACTGAAGGAACCGCTGACAGCCAAGAAGTCAACTCGACCGGGCAATCAGCTGAAGATTCGAGGTAATGGCCGCCGATCTGGAAGTCATACCAGTATCCAACATTGGTGTTAACCGGGCCGAAAGACTTCGAAATGGTGAAGCCGAGGTCCTTCGCGGACTTCAAACGAGAATCAGGATCCACATTGCCGTAGGACTGCCCAGTGCCGGACACTGTGCCGGAGAACGTGTCGAAGAAATTATAGTAAGTGAAAACCAATCCGAACTTCGCGAACCCAGCGTCGTAGGACGCTCCCGCAATCAAATCGAGTTCAGAGTACTTCAGGCGGGAACCTGGAATATTTGTCACTGTCGATGAAGTGTAAACTGTCCCGAGAGTGAAACTAAGCTGATCGTTCACTGGAAGACTCAGAGTCAATCCCTCCCAGACGTTATTATTAGAGAACCAAAGGCCACGGAAATAGTAGGCGCTGTCATAGCCGACTTCGACGGTTGCGTTCAACTTTTCCAGCAGCGCGCCTGACTCCTTCGCAGCTGGTTTCGCTGGGGAACCAGCGAAAGCGTTTGAGGTGAGGGTTGCTGCAGTGGCGAGAGCCAGGAGGCTCAACGAACATGCTGAGGTAGTGGTGTGCTTCATAATATAATTTAGATGAAAGCCGAACTATCGGCTGTCTCTGTTAGAGCAACGGCCGTGCCAACGGTAAATAGAAAACTTACACAATTTTCACGTGATCCTTTAAACCACTAATCTGAATATACTTGCGACTTAAAAAAATCAGACAACGCTATCGAAAACACATTAAATTCCCTGCGAATGAATCCGAAGGCCGCGAATTCATGCCAAAAAAAAGACACTTGGATAATAAAAACCATCTTGAGCGGCCCAAGGCCCAAGGCGGCTATCCAATCGAAAGCTTAAAGTTTCGCACCACCTTTTGCGCCAGGAAATTTATCAGCAACGAGATTATAAAAAGGACGATCCCCACCATGAATAGTGCCCTGTAGTGAATGCTACCCGAGGCCACTTCGCCCATTTCCTGGGCGATAATTCCGGTCATCGTGTGAACGGGCTGGAAAATTGCGCCGAGCCCCTCACTAAAGTCTGGAATTTGAATCCGGTTGCCCGCGCAAAGCAACACCACCATCGTTTCGCCAATCACCCGTCCAAACCCGAGCAGTATCGCTGAAATAATTCCCGACAACGCCGCCGGAATCAACACGCGCACTAAAGTTTGGAGCCTAGTCGCACCCAGGGCGAGGCTCGCCTCCTTCAAATGCCGCGGAACATTCATCAGCGCATCTTCCGCTAGCGAAAAGATTGTCGGTATCGACATCAACGCCAACAAACAACCCGCTGTCAGCGAATTCAAACGCTCTGACATCGGGAACCCCGGAACCCAACTCAAAACGTCCCACTGCGAGAGCGAACGAATGGCACTCCCCAAGACCGCGATTCCGAACAACCCGAGAACCACCGAAGGGATCGCTGAAATGAACTCAATGTACGGCTTGATCCAACCTCTCTCGGTCTGACTCGCCATCTCGGTCGTGTAAATCGCCGCCGCCAGGGCTAGAGGGACCGCCAGAGTCATCGCGATGAGCGAAACAATGATCGACCCCGACAACAACGGCAGCATCCCGTACCAATCCTGCCAAAAGCTGGCGGTAAGCCACTCCGTTCCGAAGAGAAAACCGACCATGGCATCCCGAAATAGCACGGGCCTGTCCCACCGCCACGCGCTTAACCTGCCATCGACCGCCCTCAAATCGGTGAGGAAAGACTCGAGTTGGGCGAATATTTTATCCATCGCAGCGTCACCCCTTGCCCAATCCGATGCGCGCCCAGTCTTCGTCGCGGAAAGAAGCTTCTGCTCAAAATCAGCAGCAGCCTCAGTCCACTGGGGACGCGTCCCTGTGAGAACTTTCAACTCCTGTTGAAAGTCGATCTCCTGAATCTCAACGGTGTCCGCCTCCGCCAACTTTCCTGCTCGCAGCAGCATTTCTTTTCGTTCGAGTTGGTCGGACGCTATCTGCGCTTTGGTTTTAATCGACGAAGCCGCCTCTGTAAGATCTGAGACAAGCCCCTGTGCCTCCCGAACTGCACGCCCCAACTCGGACTCCCACGCATCAAATGGCTCAAGTTTTACACTGGCATCCTCAAGGCTACTACCCGCTGAAAGCATGGCATTCAAACGCGCCACCCGCAGTTTACCGACCGACCTCTTAAGATTTTGAAAATCTTGAATCGGCCGCCGCATGAGGTCCACGTATTCCAGCCCGGCTTTCCGATAGATCGAGATGTTCTCCTTGTTTTGCCCGAAGAAACCCGCCCCCTCCTTCAGCAGAAAAATCATGATCAGCGCCAGTACAATCATCGCAACAGAGGCATTGCCGGCGAAGAAATACTTCACAACATCGTCAAACCTGAGACCGAAGACCCGCTTGCGAGAAGTGCCCTGCAACGCTTTGATCAAGCTTCCGGACGGATCGTTGGACTCAGGGTTGTGGTTTGACATGCAGGGGTGGACTGTAGCCTAAAGAAAAACGCGGAGAACAGAGAGAAAAACTCTGGTGCTCCCCGCGTTTATTTTGATCTCAAGCTTCTAACCGCCAAAGGCAGGTTCGAATCACTTCACGCTGATGAACCCCACCTGTTCCACGATCTTTTGACCTGCCGGGCTAAGCGTAAAATCCACAAAGGGCTTACCCTTTCCCGAGGGTGCGCCGTTGGTGTAGTAGAAGCACTGGCGGCCGTACGCGTAGTTTAAACTTTTAACCGCTGAGGCGCTCGGGGAGCGCCCGTCGATGGTGAGAGCCTTCACGCCCGGGGTCTTGATGTAAGATACCCCGACGTAACCGATCCCATCCGGATTTTTCGCCACCTCGGATGCGATCTGCTCGTTACCCGCCATTTTCTGCGAACTCGGCGCGTAGTCGCGCTTGCTCATCGCGAGGTCCTTGAAATCGGAGTATGTGCCGGAGGAAGTGTTTCGGGTATAAATCGAGATCCTGCCGGGCCCGCGACGCTTGGCGTTGGCAAGATCAACCACCCCAGACCAGTCCGAAATTTCACCTGTGAAAATTTTCTCGACCTGCTCCTTGCTTAATCCTTTGAGCGGATTGGATTCGTTTACGATCACAGCCATTGCATCATAGCAGACCACCGTCGGGGTGAGCTTCGCATTTTTGGCCGCGGCAGCCGACTCCTCGGTCGATTTCGCCTTACGACTGGACATCCCGATATCGCAAGTCGAGTCGATGACAGCCGCAATCCCAGTCGTCGATCCCTCTGCGGCGATCGAGAACTGCGTCCCGGGATTCGCCGCCTTGTAAGCCTCTGCGAGTTGAGGCACGAGCTTGGCACCAAGCGTATCAGACCCCTTGAGAACGATGGTTTCCGCCTGAGCACTGGAAATTCCGAGAACCAAGGCTAGTGAAAGAATGGAAATACTGAGCTTCATAGTTTTGTTATAGAATCGAACGAATCGAGCCCGCACGGGAGCCGACGTGCGAGATTCAACTCAGACCGTGTCAATCCAATGACAAATCCGTAACAATCCAGTCAGGATTTTAAAACCATCCAAAGCAAGTGCGACGACACAGCAGATGGCACCGCCTAGTTGCCTGCATTGTAACCAAGCCATGGTCCGAGCCACCGCTCGAGCTCGGCCACCGGCATTCCTTTTCGCGCGGCATAAGCCTCAATCTGATCTCGTCCCAGATTGCCAACCCCGAAATAGCAGGACTCCGGATGGCCAAAATACAGCCCGCTTACGCTGGATCCAGGCCACATTGCAAAACTTTCCGTGAGACGCATCCCCAGGCGCTGCTCAACATTCAGAAGCTTCCAGAGTTTTCCCTTCTCTGTGTGGTCTGGACAAGCCGGGTAACCCGCTGCCGGGCGGATGCCGCGATACTTTTCGTCGATCAACTCCTGAACGCTCAAGTTCTCCGACGCGCCGTAACCCCACTCCCTGCGCACCCTCGCATGCAACCACTCGGCGAAAGCCTCCACCAAACGATCTGCGAGCGCCTCTGCCATGATCACAGAATAATCGTCATGCACCGCATGAAACTCCTCCATTAACTCGGGCAATCCATACCCAGAAGTGACGGCGAACGCACCAATGTGGTCGGGCAGTTTGGATTCCATCGGCGCAACAAAATCGGCGAGGCATTTGTGAGTCTTACCCGCCGCTTTTTCACGCTGCTGCCGCAGAAAACTGAACCGCATCAATTCTGAGCTTCGAGTTTGATCGGTGAACAACACCACGTCATCGCCGTCCGCAGCGGCTGGGAAGAAACCATACACGCCGCGGATGGAGAGCAGATCGCCGTCTAGAATTCTCTTTAACAGAACCTGAGCATCATCGTAAAGCCTCCGCGCCGCTTCACCATACTTCTCGCTGTTGAAGATCGCAGGAAAGACTCCTCGCAAATCCCAAGTGTGGAAGAACGGACCCCAATCAATGTACGATGCAACCTCCGCAAGACTTACCTCCGAGACAGGCGCTCCCGCTGGATCAAGTTGAGGAGCCCGAACGCGGTCTTTGAGCTTTGAGGAAAGCACACGAACACCCTCGAACGCTGGGACAGGAATGTCCTGCGCTCTCCATTTGATCGAAATCCGATTTGCACGTGCCGCTTCGATGGACACAAGCGGATCAAGACTTTGCTGGTGCTGGTTGCGGAGTGACTCCTGAAGCTTTTGGTTTTCCGCGATGTACTTTCGGCGCTGCTCCGGACTGATAAGAGCCCCCACCGTGGGGACTGCGCGACTTGCATCAAGGACGTGAACCACCGAGTGTTCATAACACGGTGCGATTTTCACTGCTGTGTGTGCCTTGCTCGTGGTTGCCCCACCGATGAGCAGAGGCATTTTCAATCCCTGACGCTGCATCTCGCGCGCCACAATCATCATCTCATCCAGAGACGGGGTAATCAACCCGCTTAGCCCGATCACGTCAACCTGATGTTCCCGCGCCGCTTCCAAAATCTTGTCGCATGGAACCATCACACCGAGATCAATCACCTCGTAGTTGTTGCACGCCAGAACCACTCCCACGATGTTCTTGCCGATGTCGTGTACATCGCCCTTCACAGTGGCCAAAAGCACCTTGCCCTGCGCCCTCCCGCCTCCAGACAATCTCTTCTCCTCCTCCATAAACGGAGTCAAGTACGCCACCGCTTTCTTCATCACACGGGCAGACTTCACCACCTGGGGCAAGAACATTTTCCCCGCCCCAAACAAATCACCCACCACGTTCATACCGTCCATCAGCGGCCCCTCGATCACTAGAAGCGGCCGCCCGTACTTCTGCCTCGCCTCCTCAGCGTCCGCATCAATGAAATCCACAATCCCCTTAATCAACGCATGCTTCAGCCTCTCTTCCACGGAATGCTTGCGCCACTCCAACTCCTCCCCCGCAGCCTCCGACTTACCCTTCCTCTGCACCGTATCCGCAAAGGCCACGAGACGCTCAGTCGCATCGGGCCTCCTGTTTAGGAGGACATCCTCAACCAACTCGAGCAGGTTGCGCGGAATCTCCTCGTACACCTCCAACATTCCCGCATTCACAATTCCCATGTCCAGCCCGGCACGAATCGCGTGAAAAAGAAATGCGGAGTGCATCGCCTCGCGTACCGGATTGTTGCCTCGGAAACTGAACGAGATGTTCGACACACCACCGCTCACCCGTGCATGCGGAAGATTCTCCTTGATCCATCGGGTGGCTTTCAAGAAGTCGACGGCGTAATTGCAATGCTCCTCGATTCCCGTCGCCACCGTTAGAATGTTTGGGTCAAAAATGATGTCTTGCGGCGGAAATTGAGCTTTCTCGACAAGCAGCCGATAGGATCGTTCACAGATTTCCACGCGACGCTCGAACGAATCCGCCTGCCCCTTTTCATCAAAAGCCATCACAATCACCGCCGCCCCCAATCGTCTCACTTCGCGCGCGGATTGCAGAAACTTGTCCTCACCTTCTTTCAGTGAAATTGAGTTCACGATCGACTTCCCTTGGATGCATTCCAGTCCAGACTTGATCACGCTCCACTTTGAAGAATCCACCATCAACGGCACGCGCGAGATATCCGGCTCCGAACCGATGAGATTTACAAAGCGGCGCATTG
This sequence comes from Chthoniobacteraceae bacterium, assembly GCA_044376275.1. Classification (GTDB taxonomy): domain Bacteria; phylum Verrucomicrobiota; class Verrucomicrobiia; order Chthoniobacterales; family Chthoniobacteraceae; genus Chth-196. The sequence continues at coordinate 6,530 of JBILLC010000021.1, forward strand.
CAGCCACCCCATCAAGCATGCCTTCGTCCATGTTGATATCGATCACCTGCGCCCCGTTCTCCACCTGATGACGTGCGACCGCCAGCGCCTGTTCGTAGTCTCCCGCAAGGATTAGTTTTTGGAACTTTGGCGAACCAGTCACGTTGGTGCGCTCACCCACGTTCACAAAATTAGTTTCACTGGTGACGTTGAACGGCTCCAACCCTGATAAACGCAGTGCGCCGGGATGCCCGATTGTGGGCATCTCCCGCGGCGCATGCTCGCGCACCGCCGCAGCCATTCGAGCGATGTGCTCGGGCGTCGTGCCACAACATCCGCCGATGATGTTTAACAAACCCTCCTGCGCCCAAGCGCCCAACTGAGGGGCCAACGACTCGGGTGTCTCCGGAAATCCAGTGGGCGAAAGCGGATCAGGCAAACCCGCATTCGGATACACACTCAAGAAAACCGGCGCACAACGTGATAACTCCTCAACTCGAGGACGCATTTCCTTCGGCCCAAGCGCGCAATTAATTCCCACGCTCAGAAGCGGCACGTGCGAAATCGAGTTCCAGAAGCCTTCAGGCGTCTGTCCCGTCAAACTCCGGTCGCTGTTCGCTTGGGTGAAAGTCACCGAAGCCATCAGTGGCACTTGGCGGCGGCCCGGCGTGTAGATCCCTCCGCTCGCGTAAACAGGATCAAGCTCCCGCTCTTCAAAAACATCCAGCACCGCGGCGAAAGCAGCCTTGGCGTTCAGCGTGTCAAAAATGGTCTCCACCAGCAAAGTATCCACGCCACCGTCCAAAAGCGCCTCAACCTGCTCCCGATAAGAACGACGCAACTGATCGAAAGTCACCGTCCGAAAACCAGGATCGTTCACATCCGGTGAAATCGACGTTGTCACCGGCATCGGCCCAATTGCTCCCGCCACAAAACGCTGCGCCCCTGTCTTATTAGCAACGATGTCCGCCGCCCGCCGCGCGATCCGCGCCGCCTCAAGGTTCATCTCCCGGGCCACTTCGCGCAGAAACGGGTCCGTGATCACCCGCTCCATAAACTCAGGGTCTTTGCGCCGCTCAGGCTCCTGCCGAAACATGAAATCGTGCTGGCCTATCGTGGTCGCAGAGAACGTGTTTGTCTCAATAATATCCGAACCCGCCTCGAGGTACTGGGTGTGGATCTCCTCGATCACCGAAGGCCGGGTAAGCAGCAGGATCTCATTGTTGCCCTTCAGATCCTTGCCGTCCCAAGCTGCAAACCGGTCGCCGCGGTAGGCGGCCTCGTCCAATTTATAGCGCTGAACCATCGTGCCCATCGCCCCGTCGATGAGGGCAATGCGCTGCTGCAAAAGACTGTGGAGCGGGTGGGTCGAAACCATACGGATTAAGGCACAATACCGCAGCCGCACGGGAAGCGCCACAAAGAACGCATCTTCCCATCATGATGCGACGATGGGTTCCCCCTGCGATTCATCCTGCGCTGCTTGGTTCGCGCCCGCACAATCCCAAGGGGAAGCCCATTCCCATGCACGGCGACGGCGAGCGTCAGCCCACTCTGGGCTCTCGGGACGTTGCCCTTGAACCGTTTACGCTTCTGGTCATCCTTTACTAGGGCGCGGTCCGCGCCTTCCCACTGGCTCGTATATCCGATTCGACAGATGCCGAAGATCGCGCCCAAGAAGTCTTTCCTACCGCGCTGCCCCGAAAATCCAGGGTCGTATTTGGCCTGCTCGCACAACTTCACCGCAAAACGCACAAGATTTACTTGGACCTCAGCAGCACCCTGGGAGCAACCCAAGTAGCCCAGTCGTAAGCAGGATCCCGCAAGGCATCCACTCCAAAGCAAATGATCACCTCCCGCCCGCGCCATGCGTTGAGCGAAAGCTCGGACGGCACTTGTTCTCCACCCTTGAGAATCCGCGCGAACACCTCCTGCCCCTCAACCTCAACATAAAACGCTGCGCCTGAACTTTTCGCATTGTTGAGTAAAGCATCAAACACGAGCACACATTCGCCCGATGACTCGGAGGGAAGGGTTAACGTAAACCACAGATTGCCCCGTCCACTGGGCATCGGATGCTCCAGTAACGCCACGCGACGCACCTCGTCTTCGCTTCCAACAACGCTTCGCGAAACACTCTGAACGTTTTCGACCACCGCACTCTGCCGCTCTTTCACAAAATCAAACACGACCTTACCCTTTTCGATCACCCTACCGCGCGGAGGATCAAACTTTTGCGAAACAACGTCGCTCCAATCTTTCCGTCCTGTGAGAGGAAGAGCGAAGGCGCATGACACGTCTTCCGCGTCTGTGCCCACGTCTTTGAATACCCTCCAGATGGCACGCTCCCTCCCAACTCCGTTCACATTGGGACTTCCATCGTGAGCCCTGATACCACAGCGCAAGCCGTGTTCATGCGGATGATCGACGTGCCTGTGGTAAAGAAATGACTCGATCTCGGGAATCGCTTGCACTTTTTTCCATGCAAACGCGTAAGCTGCAGCTTGGAGTTGTTCGCCCGCCTCACCGTCAGGGCAGTGAAAGCCCTGCTCTGTAAGCGCAATTGGCCGTGCTTGGCCGTCATAAAGATACTGAGGTTGCCTCAGAAATGCAGGCAACACCTCTAGGTTCTTAAACGTCAAACGCGGCGCGTCAAAACGCAGCGGCGCAGAGCGATCCTTCCAGAAATCGGGCTTGAACAAATTCTCGGGATACGGATGAAACGCGAGGCCCCATGGAAAATTGCCACTCTCAGCCGAAATCCGCTGGATTCCCTCCAACGCTTCGACACCTGAAAAACCCTTGGAGGGATCTTCTGATGCAGACATTGCCCAGTGATGCTCAAGAGAAACGTAAATCTGAAAACGCTCGTGTAGCGAGCGCGTCACCAGATCGGCCAACCTCAGCGCCACCGAGTATTCACGGATCACTATTTGCGGGTCTACATTACCGAGATGATACCAGGACCAGTGACTCTGAATTTCGTTCCCTATCACTAATCCACTCAGCAGTCCGAAAGCAGCGTCCTCGCGTGTGTAACGCTCGATCAGCCAGTGCAGAATTGCGCGATACACAAAAACGCCCTCCTCGGTCGCGGTATTGAACGCGGAAGGGCCGATTGGAAAACGCGCCGGATCAGTCAAAGGGTGGACCAATGGCGAAGTCGATGGTGTTGTAGCTCGGACGTAATTAAGAAGAATTCCCGTGACCTTCTGCCCGTTTTTATGAGCCTCTTTGAGGTGACTATCCAGAAGCTTCACCGCGCCGGGCCTCAATCCAAGACGACGTCCCTCATACACGAAATACTCCTTCGGTTGCGCACTCTGGACATCGAGCAATCCACCGATGTCGATATTCTCGTTGATCTGCGCACAACCAAGAGCCAAACCGTCTGCTGCATCGAGCAAACAGGTGATGCCTTTTTTGGATTTGCTCAAACCAAGAGAGTGACCTGCTCTTTTAAGCCCACTGAAGTCGGTCACATACTGAGCAGTGTCCAAAGTCTCACCGCTCTCAACGTGCCTCATTTGGTATTTCGCAAACAGCCTGTCACGAGCCCCATTGAAGCGTTGAATCGACGCTGACGACCGTGATGCATCGCCCCTCCAAACCTCGATGCGTGTTCGCGGTATCGGCACCGCCGCGTCTGCAGTCGTCTGGTTCGTGGCCAACGGCACCTCATCGATAGAGATGGAGCCTAAACTGTTTAAGTTCCATCGAAACTGAATTTCATCCTGCGTAACGGCGACTTTCAAGCCGGCCTCCAGATCTGCCGCACTGGGCCTTGCGCCCAAAGCCAGAAAAGAACCTAACGCAAGTAGAACAAAGCGCTTAAATCGTGAAACGAAAAACACACCAACTGGGTCCAACGATTTCGAGCAGAAAGTATTCTTTTCGAGTGCTTGATCAAAGGAGGGTGGCATCGCCTTTGTTCCCTATTCCACGGGCCAAGAAACCGCAAATCATGAATTTCGGGCACTTACAGAAAGGCATGCCTTGGGGAGGCCCTCCGGCACTTGCGAGACGGTGTGCAATTATCTATCCACCGGACCAGGCTGTGTTGTTACATGTTGAAACAACCACCTACCCCAATGAAGCGAGTTCCCCTTCTCCTTGCATTTGTCATCGCATTGACAACGACTCTCGAGGCTGCTGATCGAAAACCAAACATTGTTTTCATTCTTGCCGACGATCTTGGCGCACACGACACGCGCTGCTTTGGGAGCAAATACTACGAAACCCCGAACATTGATGCGCTTGCATCACGCGGTGTAAAACTTACCCAAGCTTACGCGGCAAGCCCACTTTGCTCACCGACCCGAAGCAGTATTCTTGCGGGGATCTACCCTGCTCGATCAGGCATTACTGCACCTGTATGCCACTTGCCTCAAGTACAGCTAGAGAAAAAGCTGATCGAAAAAAATGCCAACACAAAAGTATTTAACGCGGACAGCGTGACGCGACTTAAGTCCGATTACTTCACACTCGCGGAGGCTCTGCGCGAAGCTGGTTATTCAACTGCACACTTTGGCAAGTGGCACCTTGGACACAACCTTGTCCCCGACGATCGCTATGAACCCAAAGACCAGGGATTCGATGTGGACTTTCCTCACACTCCGAGAGCGCCGGGGCCAGGTCC
>JBILLC010000424.1:0-2976 GCA_044376275.1 Chthoniobacteraceae bacterium
CAAGACTCGGGAAAGGCGGGCAAGTTCCGCATTGAAAACCTTTGCTTGCCCGTCGGTGAGATTGCCTTTTTCAAGTTCGCTCTTTACTCGCTTTTCGACGTTGATCACCTGAGGCATGATCGGAATGCTCTTGCGAGCCGTCTCATCCGCCCATGCCACGCTCATACTATTATCAATCAGCAACGCAAAGATTGCGGCCGATGCCAATAAACCTCGTCTAACGTAGAAATTAGCGTCACACATAGCTCCCAAAGCATTGATATTGCATCACTTTAACGCAAGTTAAGAATCAAACGTATAAGCGTGGCGGATCCCCACGCGCCTCGTCCCCTAGCTTACTGGACCGATTGACCACGTCTCTTGAGGCGGACAGTGGGGGATTGAGTCTGATCGAATGCAAATCGTTTGCCGTCTCGGGTGGGCGCTTGTTCAAGCAGTCTGCGAATAAGAATGCTTACTAAAATGATTTCACAAACTGCACCTGAGCAGAGTCAGCGGTCTTTGTTGATAAGATCCAATCGATGATTTGAGCGGGCGTTCAACGTGTAAAAATTAACATCCAGGGCAACCCAGTCTGCCCTGATCTCGATCCAACGCGGGTGGCAGGCTGATCCGGCAAACTTCGGCTTACTGCTCATCGTAATCATTGGCCGCACTTCACCAACTATCGCGTATATCCCCGCCAAAACACGGCGCGTCACCTTGCCGCTGCGCCGCCCGCCGCGTAGCCTGCTACCAATTAAATGCCGGAACCCCAAGTCACCCTTCGTCCCTACCAGCGCGATGCCGTCGCTGCTGTGCTGGCAGCCCGCCGCGGCGGGATACGGCGCATGCTGGTTAGCCTTCCCACGGGGGCCGGCAAGACCGTCATCTTTTCGGAGCTCGCAAAGATGGCCCGCAGGCAGGTGCTGGTGCTGGCGCACAGGGAGGAACTCCTGGGACAAGCCCGTTCCAAGCTGAACGCGGCTCTCGACGGACAGCATGTGGTGTCCATGGAGAGGGGCGCGGAGACTGCCTCGGCCGACGCCAAGGTGTTGGTGTGCTCGATTCGCTCACTGCACGAGGAACGTCTCTCGAAGGTGGTACACGGACGTGATTTTGGCTTAGTGATCTATGACGAATGCCATCATGCGGCAGCGGAAGACAACATGCGGGTGCTGCGCCAGCTCGGCGTCTTCGATGCAAATTGGGATGGCACCCTTCTCGGCTTCACTGCCACAACCTCGCGGGGTGATGGAAAGGGCTTGGACGCGATCTTTGAAACAATCGCTTACTCGCGCAGTCTTCCTGAGATGATCAAGGACGGGTTTCTCGCCCCGTTGCGAGGGTTCAGGATTGCCACAGGCGCTGATTTGACGCGGGTAAGCTCAAGCGGATTGGATTTCTCCGAAGAAGAGCTCTCCGAAGCGGTCGACATTGAAGATCGGAATGCGCTGGTGGCGCGCTCAATCCAAGAACTTGCGCGTGACCGTCGCACGATCGCTTTCTGCGTAACGGTCAATCATGCGCGCCATCTTTGCATCGCGCTCAACCGTCTTGGAGTCGCCGCAGGTATTGTCTACGGCGAGATGCCGTTCGAGGCCCGCGCCGGTGTGCTTGCGGACTTTCGCAAAGGGCAAATCCAAGTGCTGGCAAATGTCGCTGTGCTCACCGAGGGCTTTGACGATCCCGGCGTGTCATGCATCGCAATGGCGCGCCCGACGCGCTCAGAGGGCCTGTACACGCAGTGCGTGGGACGCGGCACCCGGCTGCATCCAGAAAAACGGGACTGCCTCATCCTTGATTTCGTCGATGCATCCACCCTGCCGCTCTGTTCGCTTCCTTCACTCTTTGGCGTGCCTCGCAACTTTGACCTGCAGGGCGGAGACGTCAGCGAGGCCGCCCGCGCGTGGCAGCAGATCGCTTTTGACCACCCGGGCTTTGAGATCGAGGCCGGCGCACTCACGCTACCAGAAATTCAGCAGCGGGCTGCGGCGTTCAACCCTTTGACTTTGGAGGTTCACGACGAGGTTCGTGCAATATCAGTAAACGCATGGTTTTCACTCGGTCGTCACGGCGTCGGCCTGCATTTTCAACGAAAACCTGGTTCTGTCAGTGAAGCGCTGGTGCTCAGACGTCCTGGCCGTGGCAAGGTTTGGGAGGTGCTGATTGACAATACCACGATGGCGCGACTCTCAGAACTTGAAGAGGCCGTCTCCGCGGTGGATTACGAGTTGGAAAGGCTTGGCAGGGCTGTCGCGGCCTCCGCGCTTCCTTCCGCGATATGGAGGCAGCCCCCTCCGAGCGGCGTTTCGGAAACCGACGTTCTCCAAAAAGCATTATGGAAGAGGCTGCACCAGCCGACGGTCTCCGTCCGAAAGCGATCTTCCGATGGGCAGGGTCTAGCAACCTGAGGCAGCTACACTGATTAATCGCCGACTTGCAAGCGGTCGTGGCCATGCCACGCGGCGTGGCCCACCCATAGCCCCGTTGATTCCCTCTCCCTTGGTTCCCGATACCGGTTTCTTCGCTACTCATCACCTCAGCCCGGTGGTTGGCTTCCGTGCATTTCAGGCCGGGCGAGCGGCATAGCTCGAACCGCGCTGCCGCTTTTTCAGAGAATCCAATTTGAACCCGGTTCAGTCTACTAGCGGCATGCCTTCTACCGGCTGCACCGTTCAGGTAGGGCGCCTCCATCCTTGACGACTCCCAATCACTCCGGCGTCATTGAGCGGACACAAATACTTTGCGATCAGCTTCTCCAGTCGAAGCTGATCAGGGCGGCTAGACCCCTTGCCGGAGTTCTTCAACGTGGCTGAAAAAGGGAGCTAACAAAGTAGCCTTCTGCGGATGACCATCTTGTTTAAATTGATGCGCGTGCAGTCCTGTGAGCGGTTGTTGAAAATTTTTAATTGGATCGCTAGTGTGGTGAATGATTAATTCGTGCAATAAGTTATAAGATGTGCGAGTGTGGAAAATGCGCACTGGACGTCCACT
>JBILLC010000426.1:0-2975 GCA_044376275.1 Chthoniobacteraceae bacterium
ATGGCCTCCGCAGTGGATCTGCTCATGGCTTTCGCAGCGCTTGAACTTGTGACCATCTCATTTTACGTCTTGGTAGCCTACATGCGCGGCAACACCAGCACATTGGAGGCCGGCGTGAAGTACCTCATTCTGGGGGCCCTCAGCACAGGGTTTTTCGTGTACGGAATCACGTGGATGTTTGGTCTCACTGGAGAGACACACCTGGCGAAGATCGCCGTCAAGCTCGCTCAGCTCCAGGACTCTGACATTCCGATCCTTTTCGCGCTGACGCTTGTTCTGATCGGTCTCGGATTCAAAGTGGCAGCTGTCCCTTTCCAGAATTGGGTTCCCGATGTTTACGAGGGCGCCCCGACTCCGGTTACTGCCTACCTCTCGATCGCATCAAAAGCAGCGGGAATGCTCCTGCTCCTCAGGATTGTAGAGCCTTTCCTTGGCGTCCCCACGATCGCCCCGAAGGTTCTAACGGTCCTCGCCCTTATCGCCGGAGCCACGATGATTTTTGGCAATCTGGCCGCACTACCTCAAAACAACTTCAAACGTCTCCTCGCCTACTCAAGCATCGGCCACGCCGGCTACCTGTTAACTGCGATCGCGAGCGTCAAAGGAACTCATTCAGGATTTGGCTCCGTGGGTTCCACTGTCGGTTTTTACCTGTTCGCCTACCTCTTGATGACACTGCTCGGATTCTTCGCATTGACCATTGTTTCGACTCAATCCCGTGGCGATGACATCCAGCATTTTAACGGCCTTGCGAAACGTTCGCCGTTTGTTGCCTTTTGTCTTCTCATCTCGATGGCATCGCTCGCTGGCATTCCTTTGACAGCCGGGTTCTACGGAAAGTTTCTTGTTTTTTCTCAAGCGATTCATGCGAAACAGTGGGTTTTGATCGGCCTTGGGATGATCACTGTAGCCTCGGGGTTTTACCTCTACTTCCGAGTGATAGCCGCCATGTATTGGAACGAATCAACGGAAACAACCCCGATCCATGTCTCTGCGCTAAGCCGTTTCACGATGCTTGCCCTAGTCGCTAGCATCCTCTTCTTCGGAATTAACCCAGCGCCAATTCTTTCCTCACTGCGTTCTCCGACCTTCACTCTCACAAGGTGAGCCGTCACGGAATGCTGTCCAGGACGCATTCACCAACCACCGGGCTTTTTTACCGGACTCCAACGGAATGACTTCCAGCTGCAGAAAGTAACGGCGCAAAATGAATTTGTGCCATACAGTCGAGCATGTCAGAAGCCGTTCAAATAGATGCAGTCCTCAGCGCGACCAACTTATCAATCGCATTCGGAGCAAGACCGCTGCTAAGCGAGGGCACCATTGCCATCTTGGAAGGTGAGCGAGTCGGACTAGTCGGACGAAACGGATGCGGTAAATCAACCTTCCTTAAAATCGCGGCAGCGGTTCAGGCGCCGGATTCAGGCCACGTTACCGTTCGACGTGGCCTATTGATTGGATATCTCCCTCAAGAATTCGAACTCGAGGAAGAGCTTTCCGTCCACGAGGCAGTCATGAAAGGCGCGGCGGCGGTTCAGTCATTGTTGGCCGAATACGAGGCTGCACCAGCCAACTCCACCAAGGCCGCAGACCTTCTTCACCGAATCGAACAATTGGAAGGATGGGGGCTGGAATCGCGGGCAAAGGCTTTGCTCTCCCACCTCAATGCCCCGGACTCTTCCAGACTCGTAGCTTCCCTAAGTGGCGGAGAAAAACGCCGCGTCGCCTTATGCCGCGCACTAATCGCCCGCCCGGATCTATTGATACTGGATGAACCAACGAACCACCTCGATACGGAGTCCATCCAATGGCTGGAGGATTTTTTGGCAAGATACCGGGGGACGTGTCTGTTTGTCACACATGACCGGTATTTCCTCGATCGGGTCTCAAACAGGATCGTCGAAATATCCCAGGGTCGATTCATATCGTTTCAAGGCAACTACACGGACTTTCTAATCGCTCAAATGCACCGCGACTCTATCGCGGAGCAAGCAGAACATCGCCGCCAGAAATTTCTTCAACGCGAACTTGAATGGGTTCGAAGGGCCCCAAGTGCTCGTAGAACGAAATCAATCGACCGGGTCGAGCGATATTTTGAAATGGCTGCGGCTGGGCCCCCCGAGAAACTCGGGGTTGTTGATATTATCCTCCCACCACCGAAAGAACTCGGAAACCGCGTCATTTCAATTCGAAACTTAAGCTACTCACTGGAGCAGCGAACACTCATTTCAAAGCTCACTCTCGAGATTCCAGCAAATGCGCGTATCGGCGTGATTGGGCGAAACGGTGTCGGAAAGACAACTCTACTGCGGCTGCTGACAGGAGAAATTCAGCCTACTTCAGGCACGATCGACCTTGGTTCACGCACTGAACTCAATGTCATCGACCAACACCGGCTCCAAATCGATCCGAATCGTACCGTGTGGGAGGAAGTTGGAGAGGGAAAAGAAACAGTGAGGCTTGGCGAAGAGACTCTCTCACTTCGCGCGTACTTGCGCCGTTTTTTGTTTAATGAAGACCGGATTGGACAAGCGATCAGTCAACTTAGCGGCGGCGAACGCAGCCGGGTGCTGCTAGCAAAAATTTTAAAACGCGGCGGCAATGTTCTTTTGCTGGATGAACCCACCAATGACCTTGACCTTGCCACCCTCAGATTACTTGAAGAAGCGTTAATTCAGTTCAAAGGGACCATCGTTTTGGTCAGCCATGACAGGTATTTTATGAATCGTGTTTGCACGCACACCCTCGCATTACACAGCGATGGGTCCGTCAAATTTGACGTGGGCAACTACGAAGAGTTCATCATCCGCCAATCAAAAACCGCCCCTGCTGTAACGCCCCAGGCTAAGCCCATCACAAACACCACGCCGGCGCCTGGGGCTCGTCCTGCCCGCAAGGTGAAACTCTCATGGAAAGAAGAACGCGAGCTTGAGGTTATGGATCAGACCATTCTGAGCGAGGAGACAAAGCTCGCC
>JBILLC010000425.1:0-2975 GCA_044376275.1 Chthoniobacteraceae bacterium
CCGCAGCGCGGCGACAAGATCAAGGTCGGCGCAGCAATCGGATATCTGCTTGCGGACGGTGAGACGCCGGAAGCCACTCGGGGCCCATCAACGCAAGCAGCAGCAGTTGTTGATCGAGAGCCTCGCAAAGAGCCGGCCAGCAGCGCCAGTGCATCGGGGATTGCGAACCCTGAAAGGCCGCGCGCGCTGGCTGCAGGCCTTGCCACGGAATCGACGCAAGGTGCGTCCTTGACCAGCGCGGCCAGTCCGGCCACGCCAGCCAGTCCCCGCGCGCGGCGTGCGGCCCGCGAAAAGGGCGTATCGCTGGAGCATGTGTCTCCGAGCGGCGCCAGCGGCCGGATTCGCGAGAGAGATGTACTTAAGGTTTGGAATGAGCGGGCGGGCGATTCCGAAAACTGGGAGGTGCTTGAGACGCATTCGATGCGGCGGACGATCGCCGAGCGCATGGTTCGCAGCTTGAATAGCACTGCCCCAGTCACGATCCACCGCCGGTGCGATGCGGTGGAGTTGGTGAACTTGCGAGGACAGCTGAAGGAGGCAGCCGCGGATGCTGCGGCGGCTGCAGATGGGCCGAGCTTCAATGACATCCTGATGAAAATTGTCGCGGGTGCGCTGCGTCGGCATCCGATGCTCGCCGCCCGCTGGGTGTCGGATCAGATCGAGATTCCGAAGGCATTGCATGTTGGATTTGCAGTTGATACCGAGCACGGTTTGTTCGTTCCTGTGATTCGTGATGTTCTGCAGTTGAGCTTGCGCGAGGTCACAAGCGCATCACGGGCGTTGATTGCATCGGCGCGGGCGCGCGAGTTGAAGCATGAGCAAATGCAGGACGGCTGCTTCACGATCACAAGCCTTGGGAGCTTCGGGGTGGAGGCGTTCACGCCTATCATCAACCACCCGCAAACCGCGATTCTTGGTGTGGGTGCAATCCGGCGCGAGGCCGTCGCCATGGAGGACGGTACGCTTGCGAACCGGCATCAGCTCACATTAAGTCTGACGTTCGACCACCGCATTGTTGATGGCGCGCCTGCGGCGCGCTTTCTGCAGAATGTCTGCGAGCGGATTGAAAACCCATTCGCTGCTCTGTTGAACGGCCATTGATTCACAAAAAAAACGTAAAATGCAGGCAAATCTACAACAGCAAGTCGCGCTGGTGACAGGCGCGGGAAAAGGGATCGGACAAGCGATAGCGGACAAGTTTTCAGCAAACGGCGCGACGGTTTTTTACACGGACATCGATGAAGAGAACGCGAAATCCGCCGCGGCGAAAACTGGCGGTCACGCGCTGAAGCTGGATGTCACGGATGCGGGGGACATTGGTCGCGTGATGGAGACCATCATGGCGCGGTGCGGACGGCTGGACATTGTTGTGAATAACGCCGGCATCAATACGCTTGCGCATCGTGTGACTACGGATGAGTTTCCACGCGAGGAATGGGACCGGATTGTGGCTGTGGATTTGACGGCGGTTTACGAGGTGAGCAAAGCGGCGGCGCAGGTGATGAAGCGGCAGCGCGCGGGAAGAATCATCAACATTTCTTCGATCGGCGGTGTGGTGCCGCTGCGATTGCAGTGTGCGTTCACCGCAGCGAAGGCCGGTGTGAACAACTTTACGCGAGCCATGGCGATCGAGTTTGGTCGCGATGGGATTCTCGTGAATGCCATCGCACCGGGATCGGTGATGACCGAGGGCACGCAGAAGTTGTTTTACGGAGACGACGGGTTGTTTCGAAAAAACGTGCAGGCGATGATCGACCATGTGCCACTGGGCCGACCCGGGACGCCTGAGGAAATCGCGGTGGCCGCGCTCTTTCTCGCCGCACCCGAGAACACGTATTTGAGCGGGCACATTCTGGTGGTGGATGGTGGTTGGACTGCGGGGTATCACCGGGACTTTTAGCGGGAGGCGACCGCAGCGATTGCGGCGGACGGAGCCTTCACACCGGTGCATCGGGAAAATAGCTTTTGAAGATTATCTTTTTGAAATAGGTGTTTCGGCGAATGAAAGCTCCCGAGAGAAGTTGGTTGTTGCATCAGCTTGATGAATGGGAGGCGGAAGGGCTGGTTCAGCCAGAAGCAGCCCGGGTGCTTCGGGATCGCTTTAACGTGAACGCCGTAGCGTCTGCAGGGCTCGGCGGACTGATGATGGGCATCGTTGGGGCGTTGCTGGTCGGGTCGGGCGTGATCGTGCTGATCAGCCACAACTGGGACGAATTCTCGCTGGCGCAACGTCTGGCCTGCGCATTTGTGCCGCTGCTGCTTTCACAGTTGTGGACCGCTTGGTTGATCGCGCGCGCCGTGCGCCATGGCTGGAAGATTGAGAGTGCAGGACTTCTCCAAACGCTCACAACGGGAGCATGCATCGCGCTTGTTTCGCAGATCTATCACATCGGCGGGGAATGGACGGAGTTTTTGTTGAGCTGGTGCCTTTTGACGCTGCCATTGGTCTGGGCGTTGCGTGCACGATTTGTGGCGGTGTTTTATATTTTAGGCATCGGCGTCTGGGCGCTTGGCCATAGCCGCGCGGCTGAAATTTGGCACCAGACCCCTTGGATCTATCCGTTGTTGCTTCTCGGAATCTGGCCGTATTGTCCGGGATTCAACTTGGAGCGTTTGCCGGATTTGTTCTTACGGCGCGCCCTGACATTGAGTGTGATGGCTGGCATTGCGGCATGTTCTTCGCAGGCGTGCATGAATGCATCTTTCCGTAATGTTCTGTCGGAACCTTCGCTCGCTTGGGAAGCCGCTGGGCTTTGGATGACATTTCTGGGTGCGGCCTGCCTTTCTTTGTTTCCTTTAAACAAGCAGAGCGTCTCGGAAGGTTTGAATACCAAGCCGCATGTATTGCTTCCTGCGGTTGTTTTGTTGGGTTACGCGTTCAGCGCGACCTTCATGGAAATGAGCGAGACTTTCACGGCTGCGGCGGCGAAGGGTCTGACAACTACGTGGGGTCGCGTGTTGATGGGGCTGTTTCT
>JBILLC010000428.1:0-2973 GCA_044376275.1 Chthoniobacteraceae bacterium
ACCCATGAAACGCCAAACTCCCCTCATAGCCTCGCTCGGTTTGCTCTCCCTCTGCAGCATGGTTTCCGCTGCGCCACAGTGGATTTGGAGTTCGAAAGACGGTTTTCCGAGGGCGGATTTCCGCAAATCCTTTACGGCCCCTTCCGGGCTTAAGTCAGCGGTTCTGGAACTAAGCTGCGACAATGAGGCGGAGGTTGTCCTCAACGGCCAGAAAATCATCACCACCAAAAACTGGCAGCAGGCCGGCGTGGCAAATGTCCTGGCGCATCTCAAAGCGGACGGTGACAACGAACTCGTCGTGCACGGCAGGAACGAGGGGTCTATGGCCGGCCTCCTGCTCCGTCTCAGGGTGACTCCCTCCAGCGGAGCCGAGTCTGTCTTAGTGGAATCCGACGGCACTTGGCAGGCGCGCAAAGCCGGTTCACAAGAATGGATCGCCGCAGTGGTCATCGGCGATTACGGCCGCGCCCCGTGGGGGAAGGTGCTCGACGGCCATAAGGCGCCAGCAACCGCAAAACCCGCAGGAAACACCGAGTCGATCGCGGCCTCGGAGATCACCGTGCCGAAGGGATTCAAAGTTGAGAAACTTTACAATGTTCCAAAAGACGAACAGGGCTCCTGGGTGGCCCTCACTGTGGATCCAAAAGGGCGCCTGCTGGCGTGCGATCAGTACGGATCGATCTACCGGATGACGCCGCCCAAACTTGAATCGAACGCCCCGTTAGCTCCCGAACAACTCCAGCTCAATCTTGGCAAGGCCCACGGTTTGTTGGCTGCGTTCGACAGTCTTTACGTCATGGTGAACGAGGACGCCAAAAACAACGGTCTCTACCGCGTCACGGACACCAATCAGGATGGCGAGTACGATTCGATCACCAAGCTCCATACCATGGCGGGAGGCGGCGAACACGGCCTCCACAGCATGGTCGTGAGCCCCGATGGCAAGCGGATCTTTTTTAACTGCGGCAACCACACGCAACTCCCCGAAGGACTCACCGAAAGCCGCGCTGCAAAACTCTGGTCGGAAGACCACGTGCTGCCACGCATGTGGGACGCCAACGGCCATGCGCGCGGAGTGCTCGCTCCGGGCGGATATGTTTGCAGCATGAACCCCGATGGATCCGGCCTCGAGCTGTTCTGCTACGGATTCCGGAACGAATTCGACATTGCCTTCAACGACCAAGGACAGCTCTTCACATACGACGCCGACATGGAATGGGACATCGGCAGCCCGTGGTACCGCCCCACCCGCGTCAATCACTGCGTGAGCGGCGCCGACTACGGCTGGCGCAGCGGCAGCGGCAAGTGGCCCAACTACTATCCCGACAGCTTGCCCACCACCCTCGACATTGGCCCCGGCAGCCCCACCGGCGTTGTGTCCGGGACCGGCGCAAAGTTCCCCGCAAAATACCAGCACGCGATCTTCATCAACGACTGGACTTACGGCACGATGTGGGCCGTTCATCTACAACCAAAAGGCGCCTCCTATACTGCCACGCGAGAGGAATTCGTGTTCGGCAAGCCTCTCCCGCTCACCGACGTTGTCATTCATCCTCAGGACGGCGCCATGTACTTCGCCGTGGGTGGGCGTCGCACGCAGTCTGGTTTGTACCGCGTCACCTACGCCGGCTCGGAATCCACCGCGCCTGCCGCGCCCGCGCCTCTGACTCCGGAATTCAAACTTCGCGCTTCGCTAGAGGAGTTGCACCGCGAGGGAACCAGTCCCAGTGATGCACTTTCCAAAGCTTGGCCCCAGCTCGGGCACCCCGACCGACACGTCCGCTACGCCGCTCGGGTTGCCATTGAGCGAATCCCCCAAGATCTGTGGCGCGAAAAAGCGCTCACCGAATCGAAGCCGGAAGCGGCGCTGGAAGCATTGATCGCGCTCGCGCGCGTCTCCGCGAACACCGAGTCGAGTTCCGGTGGAAGACCCGCTGGTGGCAAACAGGCAATCAAAACCTCCTCCTCCGAGCCCATTCAACCCGTGGCTCCGCAGCATGTGGAAATTCAAAACCGGATTCTGGATCAACTAGCCCGGATCGATTCATCGTCACTCTCTGAGGACCAGCAACTGGCGGCACTGAGGGCCCTGCAACTCGTGCTCATCCGACTCGGCAAACCACATCCGGACACCTGCCAGAAAATCGCCAGCCGTTTAGAAAAACGGTTTCCATCGAAGAACGCTGCGCTGGACCGTGAACTCTGCCAGCTGCTCGTTGCGGTGGATTCCGCCACAGTCGTTCCGAGGACACTGAACCTGCTCAACAGTATTGGAGACGATTTTCAGGAGATCGCCTCGGAAGCCGTCCTGAGCCGGAACGATGGCTACGCCAACGCGGCCCGTTCAGCGGCGGGCAGTCGGCCGAACGCTCAGCAGATCGCCTTCATGTTTGCGCTCCGGAACGCGACTGCGGGATGGACCCCTGATCTTCGCCGCAACTTTTTCAGTTGGTTCCAGCGGGCCAGACAGTGGAAGGGTGGGAACAGTTTTAAAGGTTTCATTGAGAATATTCGGAAAGAGGCGCTGGTGAATTTCGTGCCCGAAAATGAGCTTGCCGATCTCGATGCTCTCGGCACCAAGGAACCCGCTGCACTGATCTCAAATTTCGTGGCGCCAAAAGGTCCGGGCAAAGCCTATACGCTGGAAACCGCCCTCCAAGTCCTCTCACTCCCCGGCGCCTCCAAAGGGAGGAATTTCGCCAATGGCGAAGCGATGTTCCGAAGCACTCTCTGCGCCACCTGCCATCGATTCAACGGCGAGGGCGGAAGCATCGGACCCGATCTTACCGGCGCTGGCAACCGCTATACCCCACGGGACCTGCTCGAGAACATCATTGATCCGAGCAAGGTCATTTCCGACCAATACGATAGCCACGAGATCACTCTCAAAAACAAAAGCATCGTCCTCGGACGAATTGTTGTGGAAGAAAACGACAAAGTATTTGTCGTCACCAATCCGGTTGCGCCCGGCGA
>JBILLC010000430.1:0-2937 GCA_044376275.1 Chthoniobacteraceae bacterium
GCAAATCATGTTTTGAATAGTTCAGGTTGCAAAACACTTCGTTTTGGACGGCGCTCCAGCAGCTGAATTTCGTCTAAAAACTCACCAATGTCCTGAAAATGCCGGTAGACAGATGCATACCGAACGTAGGCAACCTCATCCAAGGCATGGAGGTGCTCCATTACCCGACTTCCAATGAGGTGAGATGGAAATTCGCGGTCGTAAGATGCCTCCAAAGTTGAAATAATTTCCTCCACAGCGCGCTCCAGAGTGGTCCGGCTGACCGGCCGCTTTTCGCAGGCCTTCAGCATGCCATGGAGGATCTTTTGTTTGTCCAGTGGCTCCGAGCGGCCATCCCTTTTGACTACCCGAATCTCGGAGCGCTCAATCTCCTCGTACGTCGTGTAACGGAAGCCGCATCCCACGCATTCCCGGCGTCGACGAATGCTTCTCCCGTCTTTGGAGGGACGAGAATCAATTACTTTGTCTTCGAGCACGCCGCACTTGGAACAATACATTGCGTTGTGTTAGCAAATCGTCAGATTCCCGATCTAACACAACCGGTAGTATGGGTAAAGTTAAACTTTATTTGGTTTTGCAGGGTTGGGCAGGTCTTCTTTAACGTTATCCCTCTGCTCTTCAATCACCATCAAAGGCGGGTTAACAATCTTTTGAGTGCAAGCTTGCGGTTGGGGCACCTCTGGGGCGAAAGAAGGCGATGCAGTCTTTGATTCAAAGCGTCAGAAACGCGCGGGAACTCTCTCCCGCCGAGTGTGAGCATGCGGTGGATTGGCTCGCGGATCCGGGTGCTAATGCCGATGAGAAAGGCGCTTTTTTAACTGCGTTGCGGGAAAAGGGTGAGACGGCGGGGGAAATTGCCGGCTTCGTGGAGGCGCTACTGAATCGAGCGGTGGATCCGTGCATTCGGCGGAACAATCTTTCAGGGCCGGTGATCGATGTGTGTGGGACAGGCGGGGACCGGTTGGAGTTGTTTAACGTGTCGACCGCATCGATGTTTGTGCTCGCAGCATGCGGAGCGGTTGTAGTGAAGCATGGGAACCGCGCGATCACCTCACAGTGCGGAGGCGCGGATGTTTTGGAGGAGTTGGGAGTTAAGATTGATACGTCTCCTGAGCAGTTGGCTGATTGCGTGGAAGAGTTGGGGTTGGGCTTCGTTTTTGCGCAATCGTACCATCCTGTCTTCAAAGTCATCGGGCCTGTGAGAAAGACGTTGGCGGAGCGCGGTCAGTCCTCCATTTTTAATCTTCTCGGGCCGCTTTTGAATCCCGTCCGTCCTGCTTATCAACTGGTGGGCGTGTATGCCAAAGAGCTGCTTGGAAAGTACGCGGAGGCACTGCACGGGTTGCGCCGCTCCGGCGCCTGGGTTGTCCACGGGGCGGGGGCGGATGAACTTACGCCGGCGGGTCCGTGTGATGTGATTGCCGTCAGCCCGGCGGGGCTTTCTCAAATGTCGATGGACCCTGCCTCAATCGGTGTTGCCTACGCGCCCATGGAAGCCCTCAGAGGAGGGGGACGATTGGAGAACGCCTCCATTCTTCGAGGCATTCTGAGCTGTAAAGTGGGAGGCGCAAAATGCGACGCGGTGCTTTTGAACGCAGCCGCTGGGCTCGTTGTGTGCGGGTTGGCGAGTGACATGGTCAACGGCATGGATGCCGCGAGGGAGGCGCTGCAAAGTGGACGAGCACTCGCAAAGCTTGACGCACTGTGTTTGTTCTCGAAGTAAACCTGACCCTACGCCGTAAGAATCTTTGAATTCGTAATCATCCCGCGCCTAAACACGTCAGAATTTCCCGCGAATTTGCCGACGCGTTCACTGAAAGCGGGTACCCAGTGTCTTGCTTGCGATCTGCCGTCGGTTACAAACTTTCCTTGATGGCCGCCGCGGTGTAATCCCGATTCAGCTGGCCGATAACTGTCGCAGGGATCTCAGCCGGGCAAACGGCCTCGCACGCCAGATAGTTCGAGCAGTTTCCGAAACCTTCCTCGTCCATTTTCTTAACCATCGCCAGAGCACGGCGGTCTCGCTCGGGTTGCCCCTGTGGTAGTGAAGCAAGGTGGGTGACCTTCGCCCCGACGAAGAGCATCGCGCTTGCATTTGGACATGCAGCCACGCAGGCACCGCATCCGATGCAGGCAGCGGCTTCCATCGCGCGGTCTGCCTCTGTTTTGGGCACAAGAATACAGTTGCCGTCCTGCGCGGCGCCAACGTGTGCAGTGATGAAACCTCCTGCTTGCTGGATGCGGTCGAACGCGGAACGGTCGACGGTCAAGTCTCGCAACACAGGAAACGCCCCTGCACGGAATGGCTCGATGTAGATGGTTTCCCCATCCTTGAATTTCCGCATGTAAAGCTGGCAAGTGGTGGTTTCACTCGGTCCATGGGGCACTCCGTTGATCGTAAGCGAGCACATTCCACAGATGCCTTCGCGACAATCGTGGTCAAACGTGATCGGTTCCTCGCCCTTCGCGAGTAGATCTTCGTTCACCAAATCCAACATTTCCAGAAACGAGCAATCCTCCGGAATGTTGCGAGCCTCATACGAAGAAAGTGCGCCTGCACTTTTGCTGTTTTTTTGCCGCCAGATTTTAAGATGGAGGTTCATTTGTAGCTGCGGGTGGAGAGTTTTACGGTTTCGTAGATCAAAGGTTCTACATGACGCGCGGGAGACTGGTTGGCACCGCGATATTCCCACGCGGCAACGTGAGCGAACTCATCATCGTTGCGCAGCGCCTCGCCGTCTGGGGTCTGGTATTCCTCGCGAAAGTGCCCGCCGCAGGATTCATTCCGAGTGAGTGCATCCCTGCACATCAGTTCACCGAATTCGAGGAAATCAGCCACCCGTCCAGCCCGCTCAATTGAGACATTGAGCGATTCGTTTTCGCCGGGAACATTTGCATTTTCCCAGAACTCCTGACGCAGCGCCGGAATGCGGTTGA
>JBILLC010000022.1:0-10899 GCA_044376275.1 Chthoniobacteraceae bacterium
CTCGGCACTGAACGCTCCGTTCTGATGGTTTCTGTTGGTGCGCGACTGCAACCGGGCATCCGCTTGGCCTGCATGGGAGCTCACGCCGAGGGCGCACAGGGCGGAGATGGAAAAAATAGAGAGTTTCATGAGTTTGTTGATGGGTAATAATATGAGGCCCGGCTCATAGCGCCGCGCGACGTTGGGAAATTCGCTTTGCTGCACCCTGTTGGATGGGTTTTCGGTTTCTTGCCCTGCTTTGTTTCTGCGGATATGTTGTGGGATGCTCCCGTGGTTCAACGACCGTTTCCCGCTTTATTTGGCTCCGATGGCTGGAATTACGGATACGCTTTTCCGCGGGTACTGTAAGGAATTCGGCGCGGATGTCGTCGTGACTGAATTTGTAGCCGCTGAGGGAATTTTCAGGCGCAATGCGAGGACTCTCGAATACCTCGAATTCAGCGAAGCCGAGAGGCCCCTCGGCATCCAACTTTTCGGCGCGGATCCAGACCATCTTGGTCGTGCAGCGCAGATGGTGTGCGAGTGGAAAAAGCCAGACTTCATCGACCTCAACTTTGGTTGTCCGGTCAATAAGGTCGTCTCCAAAAATGGCGGCTCTGCTCTGCTCAAGGATTGCCCGCTGCTTGAGAAAGTCGCGCGCGCCGTAGTGAAGGCTGTTGCACCGCATCCGGTCACTGCAAAGATCCGGATCGGCTGGGATCAAAAAAACATCAACGCACTCACAACGGCGCGTCTTCTGGAGGACTGCGGGATCCAAGCGCTCGCGGTTCATGGCCGCACCAAGGAACAGGGCTACTCAGGGCTGGCCGATTGGGATGTCATCGGACAGGTTGCGCAGACCGTTCGAATCCCGGTGATTGGCAACGGCGATATTCAATCCCCCCAAGACGTCGCGCAGAAGCGGGCTCTCGGAGTTGCCAGCGTGATGCTTGGCCGGGCGGCGATGAGCGCGCCCTGGGTTTTTTCGCAGATCCAAGAGTTCCTTAAAACGGGCGAACTCATCGAGGAACCGCCTCTGGAGGAACGCTGGAAGCATATCGTGCGTCATTGTCGGGACGGGGCTAGGCGCATGGGCAATGAGATAATCGCCATGCAATGCATGCGTTCGAGGCTGATGGCTTACTCGCGGGGATTCCCCGAGGCGAAGTTCCTCCGCTCGCTGTTCTCAAGCATTACGTCGCTCGGTGAATTGGAGGATATAGCCGGTGCTCACATTGCTCGGAACGCTCAACTCTCAGAACAAAAGGTGGGAGACTTTACGGTCGCGCTTGCGTAGTCAGCGTCGGGTTCTGCCTGGCGAATGAGGCAAGTGAAAACCTCTGGATTCACTCCGGTGAATGCTGGTTGAGCAACCTGGCGTCGATTTCGCTTATCAATTCTGATGAGGTGCGTCCCATGCTGCGCAATGAGTGAATCGAGAGTGCGTCATCGCGTTTTGCAAGTCGTTTCCCTGAGGCGTCTGTGAGCAGCGGGCAGTGGTAAAATGCCGGTTCCGGATGCTCTAATGCGCGCCAAATCAGAAGCTGTCGAAACGTGCTTGTGATCAGGTCGCGGCCACGGACGATTTCGGTGATCCCCATCAGCGCGTCGTCCACAGCAGACGCCAGTTGGTAAGATGGAAAATCGTCCTTTCGCCAGATCAGGAAATCCCCGAAATCCTCTTGTGAAACCGCTGATTGCATTCCTTGGGCAAGGTCATTGAAGGTGAGCGTTTCGCGTTCCGGAATCCTGAACCGCCAGTTGAGTCCGCTTCTTGGCGTTTTGAAAGTGGTGGGAGCGGCCGGCCGGCAGGTGCCTGGATAAATCGGTTCCTCATCCAGAGGATGCGGCGCGCTGAGGGCCCTTGCCACTTCGCTGCGCGTGCAGGAGCACGGATAGATGAGGCCCCGCTGTCTGAGTCCCTCAAACGCCTCGTTGTAGAAGGCAATCCTTGCGCTTTGAGCGTAGGGGGCGTTGGGGCCACCGCAGTCCGGTCCTTCGGTCCATTCAATCCCAAGCCAACGCAGATCGTCCAACGCCGCCTGCACCAACTCCGGCTTGCAGCGATCACGGTCAAGGTCGTCGTCCCTGTAAATGAGCGTTCCTCCTGCGTTTGTAGCTCTTGCAGCGGCTGTAAGAAAGGTGGCGGCGTGCCCAAGATGCAGGCGGCCGCTTGGCGACGGTGCAATCCGGCCACGGTAGGGGCGCGATTCGGGGCGTACGAGGGACATACGGCGGTTTTCGGAGGCGGATCCGATATTGCTAGGGTAACCCTTAGGTGAATCCAACTGAAATGCCATACGAAACCAACTCAGGCGCCCCCCCGAAACGAATTGTGCTCGTCGACGATCATCCTTTCATGCGGATGGGGCTCGCCCAGTTTATCAATGCTCAAACTGACATGGTGGTTTGCGGCGAGGCCGCTGAACCGCACGAGGCCATGGTAGTGGTCGAGCAGTGCAGGCCCGACCTGATCCTCACCGATCTCAATCTTCCCGGAAAAGGCGGGCTGGAGCTCATCAAAGATTTGCGGGCGTTGTATCCGAGGATTCCCATCCTCGTGGTGTCGATGCATGATGAACCGCATTACGCGCCGCGGGTGCTCCGGGCCGGGGCGCGCGGTTACGTGATGAAGAGCGAGTCGGTTGTCAGGCTGGCCGATGCTGTACGCGAAGTATTGCGGGGAAGAATGGTCGTGAGCGAGCGGTTGGCCTCGCTGATTCTCGAAATTTACTCTGGCAAGTCCGGGAACAAACCCGAAGTGCCCGAGGCACGGCTTTCCGACCGTGAAATGGAGGTGCTCACCCTCATTGGCAGCGCTGTGGGGACCCGCGCGATTGCATCGCGTTTGAACATCAGCATGAAAACCGTGGAGGCGCATCGCGGGAACATTAAGCGCAAGCTCGGGTTGGATTCCTCCCCGGAGTTGGTGCGCTACGCCATCTGTTGGATGGAGGAAAGCGGGCAGGCCGAGGCGGCCCTGCCAAAAGCCTCCTGATTCTGATCTTGTTTGCGAGCCCGCAAAAGGGGCGGGCATGTTTGTCGGACCGACAGCGCCGTACAGACCTCGGCAGCGCGGCGGATTGCGGGCTTTTCTCCGCAAGGGTGCGCTGTAGCATTTTGAGATGAAGTTATTCGTCCAGGTTTGTGCATCAGTTGCCCTTCTATCGGTTCAAGCTTTAGCAGCTGAATTTGATCTTGTGGTTTATGGCGGCAATTCCGCCGGTGTGATCGCCGCCGTTCAGGCGAAAAAAATGGGACGCTCGGTGGTGATTGTCGGCCCTGATAAACATCTTGGTGGATTATCCAGCGGCGGTCTTGGGTTCACCGATACGGGCAACAAGGGAGTCATCGGCGGCCTTGCGCGCGACTTCTATCACCGTGTTTGGAGGGCTTATCAGGAGCCGACCGCATGGAAATGGCAGAAGGCATCCGAGTACGGAAACAAGGGACAGGGAACGCCAGCAATCGACGGTACCCAGCGGACGATGTGGATCTTTGAACCACACATTGCGGAGGAAATTTTCGAGGCGTACGTCCGCGAAAATGACATTCCAGTTGTTCGTGATGAATGGCTGAATCGCGAGTCGGGCGTCGTCCGTGATGGGGGCAGGATTCGCCAGATCAAAATGATTTCCGGTAAGGTATTTTCCGCAAAAATGTTTATTGATGCCACCTACGAGGGAGATCTGATGGCGGCCGCCGGTGTGGATTATCATGTCGGCCGCGAGGCGAATTCTGTTTATGACGAGAAGTGGAATGGAATCCAGGTCGGCGTCCTTCATCACGGCCATCACTTCGGGGTGCTTAAAGACAAAATAAGTCCCTATAAAATTCCGGGTGATCCCAAGAGCGGCCTTCTGCCGCGAATTAGTGCTGCCCCTCCCGGAGAGTACGGAGCGGGTGACAAACGTGTGCAGGCATACTGCTATCGGTTTTGTGCGACTGACATTGAAGAAAACCGAGTGGCTTTTCCAAAACCCGCCGGATACGACGCCTCGCAGTACGAATTGGCGTTGCGTGTCCTTGAGGCCGGCTGGCGCCAGACCTTCCATAAATTTGACCCCATTCCCAATTTCAAAACCGACACCAACAATCACGGGCCATTTAGTTTCGATAACATCGGGATGAATTATGATTATCCCGAGGGCTCCTACGAGCGGCGGCGGGAAATTTTGGAGGAGCACCGCACCTATCAGCAGGGTTTTTTGTACTTTCTGGCAAACGATCCGCGTGTCCCCGCGGATGTGCGTCAAAAGGCAGCCTCCTATGGTTTGCCCAAAGATGAGTTCAAGGACAATGGGCACTGGCCGCACCAGATCTACGTGCGTGAGGCGCGACGGATGATCGGCAAGTTTGTGATGACCGAGAACGAACTCACCAAGCGGCGGCCGACGCCGGATTCAATCGGGATGGGCAGCTACACAATTGATTCGCACAATGTACAGCGGTACGTGACACCCGAGGGCTTTGTGCAGAATGAGGGCGATATTGGAGTCGGCATCACTCCGTATCAAATCGCGTATGGATCGCTTGTGCCAAAAGAGGGGCAGATCACCAATCTGCTGGTTCCTGTGTGTATGAGTAGCACGCACATCGCATACGGCAGTATCCGGATGGAGCCGGTGTTCATGATCCTTGGCCAGAGTGCCGCAACGGCGGCTGTGCTCGCGATGGATCGCGAGTGTGCGGTGCAGGACGTTCCTTACCCGCTTTTAAAAGAGCGTCTTCTCGCGGATGGCCAGGTGTTGCAGTATGCCTCGGTGGATTGATCTGGGGTTGTTGGTGCGCATGCAGCTGAGTCTTTCGCGCAATTAAAAGGCGTTGTGGTCGATGATGAGGCGGCGGAATGGGTTGGTGACTGGGGGGCGAGTCGCGCGGGGCAGTATTTTGGCGCCGGGTATCATCACGACAAGAACGCGAGAGACGGCAGGGCCTCGGCTTTGTTTAAGCCAAACCTGCCAAGGGCCGGCCGATACGAAGTCAGGTTCGCGTATCCTGAAAACCCCAATCGCTCGACGAAAACCTTGGTGAAAGTTTATCATGCCAAGGGAGCCGATGAGCGCATGGTCAACCAGCGCGAAAAACCGGCTTTGGATGGACGGTTTGTGTCGCTCGGCACTTTTGATTTTGACGGGGGGCTTTCAGCAAAAGTCGAGGTCTCTAACGCAGGCGCTGATGGATACGTGGTCGTTGATGCGGTCCAGTTTTTGCCGGTCCCGTAGGGGGTCTCCCTGCTTCACGCAAAGGTTTTTTGAACATGCTGGCAGCGCAGGTGCTGTCTTGCTCTGGTTTTGAATCGCGGGCAGTCTTAAGAGTCACAGGGGAATGTATTATGAATCTTGAACTCGCGAACAAAGTCGTGCTCATCAGCGGTGGCGCCAAAGGGATCGGGGAGGCGATTACAACTGGTTTCGCCGCGGAGGGGGCGGTGGCTTGTATCCTTGGGCGGAATCCAGTTGAAGCTGGGCAGTTGTGCGCGCGGGTGTCGGAGGATGGCGGGCGAGCAGAGTTTTTTCGATGCGAACTGACAGATGACCATGCGGTGAGGGCTGCAGTGGATGCGGTCTTGAAAAAATACGGGCGGATCGACTGCGTGGTGAACAACGCGGGGGTGAATGACGGAGCGGGCTTGCGCGCCGGGGTGGATGCGTTCCGTGCGTCGCTTGAAAAAAATATCGTCCACTGTTTTGTGTTGGTCCAGGCCGCAATGGATGCGTTGATCGCCAGTCGCGGCGCCGTGGTAAACGTAGGCAGCAAGTGCGCAAGCACCGGACAAGGCGGTACGAGCGGGTATGTCGCTGCAAAGGGCGCAATGAATGCTTTGACTCGTGAATGGGCGATTGATTTTGCGCCGCATGGGGTGCGCGTGAACTGCGTGATTCCAGCCGAAGTGATGACTCCGATGTATCAAAAATGGATCGCCTCGAGACCTGACCCGTCCGCTGCTTTGGCGGCAATAGAGCAGTCGATTCCACTAGGTCAGCGCATGACAACCGCGCGTGAGATTGCCGATGCGGTGGTTTTCGCCGCCTCGCCGAGGAGCAGTCACACCACGGGTCAGGTTATTTATGTGGATGGCGGCTACACGCACTTGGATCGGGCGCTCACTGCCAACGGGAGTTCCAAATGAGAAAAGCACCGGAACGGCATGGAGGCGTGCTGCGTCTGCGCGCGGGTTGCTACGAGGAGTACAAGCGCTACCATGAGGAAGTGTGGCCGGAGGTGCTCGCGTTGATCTCAAGGTGTCATATCCGCAACTATTCGATCTTCCATCATGACGGTTTGCTCTTTGGTTTTTTTGAATACTGGGGCGATGACTTTACCGCTGATATGGATCGGATGAAGGCCGATCCGGTGATGCGGCGATGGTGGGATGTGATGGAGCCCATGCAGGAGCCCCTGCCGACCCGTGCGGAGGGGGAATGGTGGGCGCGGATGGAAGAAGTGTTCAGGCACGAATAACTGCGGAGATGCTTGGAGAGGCCGGTAAGTTCGCTCGGCGTAGCTGACTTGCCGCTTTGGTTGTGCTAAACGAGTGTTATGGCACTTACTCCCGAAGCTCTCGCCGCCCTGCGGCAGGACTACTCGCAGCGCGGATTGCTCGAGTCCGAGCTGGATGCTGATCCGATCCGACAGTTTCAGTTGTGGCTCGCAGAGGCGCAGGAGCAGGGAATTTTGGAACCGAATGCGATGTCGCTTTCCACCGTGGACGAGCATGGACAGCCTTGGTCGAGGATCGTGCTTCTTAAAAAGTGCGACGCGGCGGGTTTTTCATTTTTCACCAATTACGAGGGAGGCAAGGCGCAGCATATCCGCGGCGAGGCCCGCGTCGGGCTGACGTTCTGGTGGGGTGCTCTGGAGCGGCAGGTGAACGTGGTAGGCGTGGCCTCAATGGTGGCGCGTGACGAGAGTGAGGCGTATTTTGCGACACGACCGCTGGCGAGTCAGCTAGGAGCGTGGGCTTCGCGTCAGAGTTCGTTGCTTTCGGGGCGAGCGGAGTTGGAGGCTTCTTTCGCCGAGTTGGAGCAGCGCTTTCGAGGCAAGCCGGTGCCATGTCCTCCGCATTGGGGTGGATTTGTGGTCAAACCTTCCAGTATCGAATTCTGGCAGGGACGCAGGAGCCGTTTGCACGACAGGCTGCGTTGCACGGCCTCGGGCGGAGGCTGGCGGGTGGAACGGTTGGCCCCGTGAATTGATGTTGGGACGGGAGTGTCCCGCCGAACTCCATCAAGTGGGGAGGCGGGCGATGAGGCGTTGAGGGAAGGTCCCGCCGTCGTGATAGCGGTCGGGAAACGCAGCCAAGGCGTCAGTGGAACGCCAGTAAGGCGTCAGTGGAACGCCGGTAAGACGATGATGAAATGCCAGCAAGGCGCTGGTGGATGACGAAGCGCCGACGGGATGCCGAGGTTCTCGTTAAGCGCCCGGGCTTTCGTTTCTAGATGCCCACCAAATTGCACCGAGGATTGAAGAAACTGCGAGGAATAGGGCACCGAAAGTAAGCATGGCGGCAGGGGATTTGCCTTAATCATGAAATGCAGTCAATGCCATTCAGTTAAAATGACTGATTTGAGCTGGATCACCCCGAAGTTGAACCCTCGTCGGGTTGGGCTTACGGCTGATAGTTAAGTTTGACGTCTAACAGGTCTGCGAACACCTGCGCGTACATCGCTTTTTTCATGTTAGGCAGCCAATCAATTTGAAACGCCGAGGGGCTGATCCATCGATAGGCTTGGAATTCGGGGTGTGGAAGGTCGAGCCTGATGGCGTCCTCCGCGCCCAAGTAAGCAGCCAGGAAAAAATATTGGTCCTTCCCGTCAAAACCGCGAATCGGGCCACCATCGTAAACGTAGCGATAAGGCCCTTTTTGCGCGCTCACTTGATAGGACGCCTGGTCTACGCCGATTTCCTCCTGCAACTCGCGAAACAGCGCCTGTTCGAGGGTTTCGCCATCGTCCACGCCTCCCTGCGGGAATTGCCAGGCTCCGGCGTTTCCCAGACGCTCGCAAACGAGAATCCTTCCGCGGGAATCCATGAGGATGCCAGCGACATTGAGGCGAAACTTCCCCGGATTGTTCATGGCATGAAACTTACTCCACGACGGCCTCGGCCTCGGCCTTGGCTGCGGCTATTTTCGGCTTTGCGACGCGTTTACCCGTGGTCTTCGCGCCCTTCTCTTTCGGCGCTCTGGGCTCGAACTCAAAGCCGACTTTGTCACCCTCCAGTTTGAGAAAAGCAGAAAACGGACGCCCTTTTTTCGAGATAAACCGTCGAAGCAGATCGGTTTTGCCGGTTTCACAGAGTTTCTTCGCCTGATCCGCAGCAATAGGTTGCTGGAGGATGAGTTTTCCCATTCGGAACTTGCAGGCCTTGGTTGCCGCTCCCTCGCAAAGGTAAGCCGAATCAGTCTCGACGACCTGCGCTTTTTTGCACATCGGACAAAGAGCGACGCGTGGGGCGCTTGTAAGGTCGAGGGAAGCGGCGTTCTCCGGGTTGTTGCTTTCGAAGTCGAAAGATTGTTTCCACTGCGTTGCCTCGTTCAATTGCACTGACGCGCTAAAGAGGCGGCCGAGTTTTGAACGAAACCCCTCCAAGTTCGGCGTCTTGCCCGCGGTCAGAAGGGTCTCCACTTCCTCACGCTCCAGTTCACGGCCTGCCATGGTTTTCCACACCGACAGTTTGCAGCCCGGGCACTCGTAGCAGCGAAAGCTTTCGTTGAGCCCCTCATGGCCGCATCTCGGACAGCGCGATGTGAGGGGGCGGAATTGTCCGGATACCTCTTTGCCCATGAAGCCTCGCACCTTTTCCACCAAATCCTTGGTGAGGGTGCCGATCTGCTGCATGAAATCCGCGCGGGAAAGTTGTCCGCGCTCCATCTGACGCAGTCGGAATTCCCATTCACCGGTAAGCTCCGGTTTGGTGAGGGCCTCGGCCCGCAGGTCCTTGAGCAGCGTGATTAGGGACATTCCCTTCGCGGTGACCAGCAGATCACGGCCCTGGCGCAGGATGTAGCCTTCGGTTAATAGCCCCTCGATGACCTGCGCGCGAGTCGCCGGGGTGCCGAGGCCGCGTTCGCTCATTGCCTCGCGCAATTCCTCGTCGTCCACAAGTTTGCCAGCGCCCTCCATTGCGGAAAGCAGCGTGCCCTCGTTGAATCGGGCTGGAGGCTTCGTCTGGCACTCCTTGATTTCAATATGCCGCGTCTTGGCGCTTTCGCCCGCACGAATTGCAACAATGGATTTTTCGGATTCCTCATCCGCCTCGGCCTGCTTGCCGTACACGGCAAGCCAGCCCGGATCCACAATGATTTTGCCATCCGTCTTGAAGGCTTCGCCCTCCACCCGCGTGATGCGAGTGGTGATCTCAAACTGGGCAGATGGGAAGAAAACTGCAACGAAGCGCTTGGAAACGAGGTCGAAAATGCGCTGCTCCTTGTCGTCTAAAGTTTTTGGGATCGTTCCCGTGGGAACGATCGCAAAGTGGTCGCTGACCTTCGCGTTATTGAAAATTCGCTTATTGGGACGCACCCATCCTTTTTGAAGAGCCAGCTGGGCGTGCGCCGCAAGGGCTGGATCCGGGATGGAATCCAATACGGATTTAGCGGTGGCTAGGTGGTCCTCTGGGAGAAAGCGCGAGTCAGTACGCGGGTAGGTGAGCGCCTTGTGTTTTTCGTAAAGTGCCTGGGCAATCTGCAGGGTCATCCTTGCAGGAAAACCAAAACGTTGGTTGGCTTCGCGCTGGAGGGTCGTGAGGTCATAGAGGAGGGGGGGCGCCTGCGTGGTGGGCTTCTTTTCCTCCTGAATCTGCCCCTGTTTTCCTAAGCATTTGGCCAGGATCGCCTCAGCCTTGGATTTGTCCCAGATTCTCTCAGGCTTGGAGTCCTCGTCTGCTCCCTTTTTTTGAAAACCCTCGTCCAGCCAGCGGCCGCGATACGCGCCAGCGGAAACGTCAAAGTCTGCGAAGACTTCAAAGTAGTTCCTCGAGGTGAAGGAGCGGATTTTTTCCTCCCGCTCCGCGAGAATTGCGAGGGTCGGGGTTTGAACGCGGCCTGCGGTGGTTTTGTGGAAGCCGCCGTCGGTGGAGTTGAAAGCGGTTAACGCGCGGGTGGAGTTGATTCCAACCAACCAGTCCGCCTCGGAGCGACTAATGGCGGCGTCCGCGAGGGGGCGCATTTCCTCGTCGGACCTTAGCTTTCCAAAAGCGGTGCGGATCGACTCGGGGGTCATCGATTGCAGCCAGAGGCGTTTGACGGGTTTGTTCACACCCGATGCACGCATCACGTTCCTAAAAATGAGCTCGCCTTCGCGGCCGGCGTCACAAGCATTGACGACGTTGTTCACGTCCTTGCGCTTCAGAAGGCGCTTAAGCACGGCAAGACGTGCTGCGTTTTTTTCAATCGGCACCAGATCAAAATGAGGCGGGAGAGTCGGAAGATTTTCGATCTTCCATTTCCCTCGAGCGGGCTCGAATCCTTCAGGGGGCGCAATTTCAAGCAGATGGCCAACCGCTGATGAAATCACGAGGGAGTCGCTCTCAAAGAAATCCCCGTTGCGCTCGCATTTTCCGAGCACCCGCGCGAGATCCTGGGCGACGCTTGGTTTTTCCGCGATGACGAGGGTTTTTGACATAAGAAAGGGGAGCGGCCAACGGAGGCCGGATTGGGAAGCAGGCCATGAAAAGTGATGGGACGCAACCGTTGAATTTTTCCGTGCCTGCTTTTAAACGCACCCGAGAAGGCGCGAAATCAGACCCTTATTGGTTGTCTTGCAGATGTTTGATTTTTTTTGTGACCTCCTGCATGGCTGGGTCGAGTTCCGCTGCAGCTTTCCATGCGGCGATGGCTTCTTCGGGTTTGGCGAGCTTTTCAAGGACGTCTCCGAGGTGATCATACACCTCGGAAGCATCTTCGCGCCTGATCTT
>JBILLC010000432.1:0-2891 GCA_044376275.1 Chthoniobacteraceae bacterium
ATGGGAAGGCCAGCGCCGATCAAAACCACCGGAAGTCGGCGCTGCTGCATTTTGTGCATTGCCATGATCAGGGCGCTCAGTTCCTTTTGATTAAAATATTGCAGTTCATCAATGAGGAGAGCTACGGGGACCCCGCGTTCATCAGCAGCTTCAGCGACTGCGGCAAAAAGGTTGGGCAAGTCGCTCTCCAAATCACCGCTGTCTGCAACGCCTGTCTCTGGGTCGATATCCAAGCCAATCTCAAGGTCCCCCATGGAAACCTTGACGCTGTTTATAAATCCCCTGAGCACCGCAAGTGCACGCCTTGCCCGGTTGCCTGCCTTAGCCAAACGATCAAATTCAAAAAGCAAGCTTCTCAGCGGCGGCACCAAAAGTGCAGCCAGCGACTTATGTTCATGGGCCTCCACGAACAATGTGCGATATCCGATTGCGAGGGCAAGCCGATCAATTTCATTGAGCAAAACGGTCTTACCAACGCCACGCAAGCCGGTAAGCAGTATGCTTTTCTCCGGACGCTTCTCTTTAACTCGCCCAAGCAAAATGCGTGCTTGTTCCAGAATGCCAGACCGACCAACAAGTTCTGGTGGAGGCGATCCTGCACCGGGCGAAAACGGATTTTTTATGGCGTCCATGCTCGATTATTCTCTGTTCTAGCAATATCTACCTATTTATAGCGAAAATCCGATAGAAATTACTAGAAGCTTCCAAGGTGCTTATCGCCAGGTGGTCGACGAGATACCCGAAGCATAGCAATTTTTTACAAGCCGTCCGAGTAATTCGTGCTGATCGCCAAGCTTTGATCGCGGATGAGGCCACATTTTGTCGCGGCCCCGCGACAAAATGCCGCTCGGGTTGGGGTAATTCCGGTCCTGTCTATGAAAAACACCGTACCAACCAAGGCCACCTACACGATCCGGCAAGCGGCGGCGTACCTTTGCGTGAGCGAAAGGACGATTCGAAACCTGATCTATCGGAAGCTGCTTCGCAGAAGCTATGCTCTGAGGCGCGTGCTTCTCCTCGGGCAGGATGTGGAGAGTCTTCTCGAAAAAACCTGCGGAGCTGAGCTTTAGAGCAGAGATTGCGAAGCTTCTGAGGCGGAGGTTGCCTGCATGGCGGCCTCCGCCTTTTTCAGTTGCGCTTGACGGTATCCCGAGTCGTTGCTCCCGAAGACTTCGGTGTAAGTGTCCAGGATCAATTTTCCTCCGTCGCTGTGTCCCTGCCATTCGGCGATCACTTTGACATCCACCCCAGCCTCCCATAGGCGCTTGATTCGCATGGCCCTGAGACTTCGATGCGTGAAGTGGGGATAGCCGAGGGTGCGGCAGGCGGTCGCCATGGCGTGTTTGACCTCGCGAATGGCAAACACCTTGGCATCCCCGCCTTCTTTCCTCGAAGCCTTGAGCCGAAGGATGAGTGGTTTGAGCCATCCGTAGATCGGCGTCTTGAAGGGTTTTCGGGTTTTCTGGCGGGTGTAGAGGATTTCGTTCCGTTTTTCGTCAATGTCGCTCCAGCGCAAGGCTGATGCTTCCGCCTGACCGACGCCGGCCAAACCGAGGAACTCAACAAAGTCTGCGCTCTCGTGCTGCCATGCGGGCCGTTGGCCACCTCGCCTACCCAACTGTGGTTCTAGAACTGGGGTCCGTATAGTTGCAACCATGGCGCGGAACTCGTCTTCCGTGGGGATCAGGCGGACGACTCGCTCTTTTTTCGCAAGAGGCAGCAGGTGATCCACGAATGGGCTCCGGGCTACTATTCCATCCATCACGGAGAGATCAAACAGCTGCCGCAGCCAGAGACGCCAGCGGTTGTAAGTGGAGGCGCGTTTGTTCGGACGAATTCGGGCGAGCCAGGATGCCAAGTCGGACGGCTTCACCCGAGACACGTAAGTGCTCATGGGTTTGGGAAAACTGGAGCGAAACTCCCTCAGAATTCCACCCTCTGTGCGTGCGGTTGACTTGGATTTTGCCGCCCGGACCGTTTGAAAATTTTCAAGTAGCATGGCAAGGGTTGCGTCGGGGCTGGATGCGTCCACCTCCCCGAGATCGCGTAGCCATTCCGCGAGTTTGCGCTCGGCGGTCTTACGATCCGCCGTCTTCAGCGAAAGGCTGCGGCGTTTGCCAGCGATTTTGTGAAACCCATAATACAGACCGGAAATACGATGCCGGTAGAGGTTGGGAGCGACCCGATCGAGGTGAAGGTAGGTGCTGCGACTAGAGGGAGAAGGGGTGACGTTGACCGAAGCGTGAGGAAGGCCCGATTTCATCACCGAATATATCGGGTGATACGCGCGGGTGATACGCAAGAATTTCAGGAAAACTTACAGCTTTCTCAAAACTATTGCACTCAACGGGTTGAGAGGGAGCCAGTGGTGAGGATTGAACCCACGACCTGCTCATTACGAATGAGCTGCTCTACCACTGAGCTACACTGGCGATTCTTTCCGCAGCGGCTTCGCCGCCTTCCACCCCCTCAAAACAACCAAATCAACGCGCTGGCCTCAAGCGTTTTTCAAAACTAAGCGTAATTCACACGCGGCGCCTCTCTCTCCTGCGGAACCTGCAACTCAAAAAGGTCCGCTGATTGAAAACCGCAAAATCCCGCGATCAACGCCGCAGGAAACTGCTTTACCTGTATATTGTACGCAGTCACCGCGTCATTGAATGCCTGCCTCGCAAAGGCAATCCGGTTCTCCGTCGAAGCGAGCTCCTCACTCACCTGGATCATATTCGCGTTCGATTTTAACTCCGGATAGGCCTCCGTCAGCGCAAAGAACCGGCTCATGATTCCCCCAAGTCCTGCATCCGCCGCCACCAATCGCTGCATGGCCTGAGGATCATCCGGCTTGCCCGACGTTAACTGCAACGCTGAAGCTGCTTGATTCCGGGCCGTAA
>JBILLC010000433.1:0-2890 GCA_044376275.1 Chthoniobacteraceae bacterium
CCCGTGAGCATTGACGAACGCGAAGGGTTACACACCGCCTGCTGCGCGTACATACGCTCAAACTGAACGCTCCTCGCCGCAAGTTTGTCGAGGTTCGGGGTCTTCGCCCTCGACCCATACGACGCAAGCTCTGTGCGAAAATCATCGCTCATGATAAAAAGCACGTTGTTCCTTGAGGAATCAGCAAGCGCCGGAGAACTGATCACAGCGGTTAGAAAAAACGACCAGAGGGGGAATCGCATAACCCCTTTCATGGAGCACGATGCGTTTGGAATCAAGAGAAGTTTAAGTACGCAAACAGCCTCAAGCGCCACTGACAAACTTCTCCGCTCGCGCTGCAACTCAAATCCCCATCAAGCGGTAGCCTGTCCGTGAGTCGCCGCTTTAGAGATACATGGTACTGTACCTGCTTGAAGGCCTCCTTTCTTTTTTGGATTCAGACGCCTCTGCTCTGCATCGCGTAGAGCGAAGCGGAGAGCATCACGTGAATCGACGCTGCACCGGCCTTCTCACCCCCCGACTCGGGAAGAATGCAAGAGGACCCAAAATCAAAGAATCTTCAGCGAGGCTGCCTGGAATCAAACACCCATCGAATCGCTTCACTCCTTTCACTCCTTTCACTCCTTTCACTCCTTTCAAACAGGACAAACTTCGCACCACCGCAGCCTCGGCGGCACGCGGCCTTTCTCAATCAATTGTTCGTAATTTAAAATGAAACCTTCACACGTCTCCGCCAATTCGCATCGTCGCACGAGCATCAAAGGCGACGCAGACCATCCAAAGCACGAGCTATCTGTGTGAGATCAAAAGTGATTTCATGCCATAGTTTGCTGCCCACACCATCATCGCTATTTTTGAGCAGATTACTCCCATGCCACGCGCAGAAACTCGGGCGCGGGGCCTTTCCAGAGTGGCGCTTCACTCGCAGGATCGCCCTTGCGAGTAAAGTGGGCGCAAAGACCAAGTTGATCGATTTCGGACCAGTCCTTTGGCGGACCGTCGAGGGAGGTGAAATCGCCAAGATCCAGCGAAAGAGTCTGCGGAGTATCCGAGCCCGGTATTTCACGGGTGCAAACAAAGGTACGTCGGGCGCCACGGTAGCTGCGCCACTCATTTTCCTGAAGGACGATGCTTAGACGATTCGTCTGCGGCATCTTCAAGGTAAGCGTGAACCTTGCCCCAGAGGGTCCGCGGTAGAGCGGGTCTGTGATCTTGCGTGTCCAGACTTCACGATGAGTAAGATTTCCAGCACTCACCTGATACCAGTCGCGCAGACCATGCGTGAAATCATCGACGATCGTGCTGGGTGTAATCGAGAGTTTCGGACCTGCTTGTTTGACTTCAGCCGCGCTGTGCGAATGAAGCAAACTGCTGATACACACTTCGGAAACTGTTGCCGGATTGCCGGGGATAGCCGCGAGTGAAACGGGCTTTCGCAACGCATAATACACGTTCGCAAAAGCGAAGAGAGGCAGATCGTGGATATGAATTGGCAGTTGGGCGCGATAGCCATCCTCCGTCTTGATGACGTTCGTGCTTCGCCAGAAACGTGCTCGGGGATCAGGATCAACGCTGTAATACATTTCGACTCGCGAGACGGGTAAGGTTTTCGCATCGGGCCTCACGTACAGCATTGGAACGTCGTCATTGGATTTGAGCAGAAGCTCGCTCTGCGGCGTGTGCGGCAAGGCAGGGCCACCTTTCAGGTAATGATCAAACCAGAGCGGCATCGCAACCGCGACTTCGGGAATGAGTCGATGATTCAGATGCGGACTCCAACTGTAGCGCACGGGCTGAGATTTGATGAGCGCGTTGGTACGGTAGACATCGTCCATCCAGCCGTGGAAATCGTTAGTGCCGCTTCGATGCAGCACGGGGCACTGGATCCGCGACGCGTAGCTTTCAAAACTGAGCGTGCGGGCAAACAGGCCGACATCGCCCTTTATCCGGTCCATTTGCTCCGTGCCGCCGGTAAAGAGATGCGGCTGCCATCGCCAGCCCGAGCCGCCAACCGCCGGGACTGCAGCCTTCACGCGATCATCGCTGCCCGCGACATACATCGTGAGATTGCCCCCCATTGAAAAGCCATGCACGCCGAGCCGCCGCGCATCCACCTCGCGCTGCTGTTCAAGAAAAGTGAGGCCTCGGCGGCAACCCAAAGTGAGCAAGTACCAGTTGTTGTTTTTAGGATGCTCGCGGTCGTCAAAGAGTTGCTTCGGCCCGGGCAGAATGGAGCTGTAGCCCTGAACATTGAGCTGGGATGGATCTACCACGCCCCATTCGGTGTTGGGGTCGCCGGGTTGCGCGCCTTCGGGTGAATTGAAGGGGGCTTTTCCGGTGCCACTGCCACCCCAATTCACGGAGAGCGCAGCGTACCCAAGTAAGACCATCAGCTTCACCTCGCTCACCGATGCTCGCTGCCCCCCGCCATGAATATGCATCACGGCTGGCAGTTTTTCTTTTGCCGCTTCTGGAAAGCCATAGATCGCCGCCATGCGCGCGGGGCCCCCTTTGAAGTGGCCGATCAAATACCGCACATGCCGGAACACAACTCCATCCTCCCTCCATTCGCGGATCACCTCAACCTCAAGCGGGTCCTTGCGCGGATCAAAGTCTGCCCAAAGCTCCTGGACGGACTGCGGTACGGCGTCTGCGGCAAACAGACGATGTATGTTGAAAAGGGAAAGCGAAGAAACAGCGGCTCCTGAACGAAGGAAAGTGCGGCGGCTGGTGTCTAGATTCATGGAGCTGAGTGGGTGTGTGGATTGTGACCGGATTTATCTGACGAGTAACCTGTCGGCCTGAGCGCACTCGCCTGCCTGAAAGAGAGGCGCGAGATCCGGCAATTCGCTTATTTTGCGGTGCGCAAGATTTGTCGCGGCATGGTCTG
>JBILLC010000023.1:0-10838 GCA_044376275.1 Chthoniobacteraceae bacterium
CAGCCTGCTCAAATTTGTCGCGCATTGCGCGCACGTCAACCGCTTCCCTTTCGATATTCTGGCTCGCAAGCTCACAGGCTTTACCAAGTCCGACGATCGAGGCCACATTTTCAGTCCCAGCTCGCCTTCCGCTCTCCTGGCCGCCGCCGGTGATGTATCCCAAAAATCGACTGCGCCGATTCACGTAGAGAACGCCGACGCCCTTGGGGCAATGTAATTTGTGCCCGGAAAGCGACGCGAAATGAATGCCGCCATCACTCAGTCGGACGGGAAGCTTTCCGATGACCTGCACGGCATCCGAATGAAACAAAACGCCTTTCGCCTTGATGATTTCTCGGATGCGATCCATGGGGAACATGGTGCCGGTTTCGTTGTTGGCCCACATGACTGAGACTAGGGCAGTATCAGAGCGGATTGCAGATTCGAGCTCAGCGAGGTCGATTTGTCCGCGCGAATCGACGCCTAGCCAGGTGATCTCATAACCACGCTTTGCCAAAAGCTCGCAAGTTTTAAGAGTGGCGGAATGCTCCACTCTGGTCGTGACGATATGTTGCCGATCCCTATCAATGGCCAAAGCGGCGTGAATGGCAGTGTTTGTCGACTCGGTGCCGCAACTGGTGAACAGGATTTCGCTTGGTTCGCATTCGAGCAACGAAGAGACCCGTTCGCGGGCCAACTCAAGAGCGTCACTCACCTGTTTACCGAACCGGTATGCACTGGATGGATTGCCGTAGAACTTTGTGAGATACGGCAGCATCTCCTCAACAACTGCAGGATCCACCTGTGTCGTTGCATTGTTATCCAAATAAATTAGAGGAGCGGCTGGGTTCATTTCGAGTGAACCGAGAAGACTAGCGCCTTCTGGCGCGGACGTCCAATCTCAGATGCGGCCGAGCAGAGACAAATCCGATGCGGTACGCATCACCCCTTATTTTTGAGGCGGGGACGCGGGCTGAGCCTTCGGGACTTGCGAGGATTCTGCCGACTCACGGTCCTTTTTTTCCTGCTCGCGCATGGCTGCCTCCCTCGCCTGGTCACGTTTGAGTTCCTCCCGGCGGATCTCCTCATCGTCGCGCTCACAGGTGAGAATCATGGGGGTGCCCTGCACTGGCTTTCCAGTGGCTACATCACGGACTTCAATGGTGTGAGGGTTTCCATCGCGCACCCACCAAGGCGACTCAAACCAGAAGCCGTGACGCCCATCGCCGTAACCGCGGTCTTTCAGGTCCTCCCGGTAAACCGAAGCAGGGACACGTAGGACGTACTGATCGTCGATGATCAAATCAACCAACGGAGCAGCGTCGGGTTGTGATCTATCCCACATGAAGCCGTAGATTTCGCGGGAGTCAGCCCTTTCCAAGAGCTGCTGCTGGGCTGGAGGCGGCGGCGGGGTCAGGCGACCGGAGAAGAGCAATAATCCGAGAGCGACGACATGGAAGGTGACAAAAATGTCGGCCATGCTGTGCCAGCGGGTGGAGCCCCATGCCTTGTGTTCCTTGTTCCAGCGAGCGAACCAGTCATAAAAACTCAGCAGCGAGGCGTGGTACAAGCCATAGATGACATAGTGAAGGGATGAGCCATGCCAAACCCCCATGATTCCAAAGGTGAGAAATAGCCCGATGTAAGATGCTGTGTGTTTGCCGGGAAACCATTTTCCCTTGGACGCAGCCAGTAGAAAGCGCATGTAAACATGATCGCGGAACCAGAAGGAAAGGGAGATATGCCACCGATTCCAAAAGTCGCGAATATTCCGAGCGAGAAAAGGCCTGTCAAAATTCTCCGTCATCTGGATTCCAAGGATACGGGCGAGACCGATCGCGAAGGCGCTGTAGCCGGCAAAGTCAAAGAAGAGAAAAATTGTGTAGGCGTACATGTACCCCCAGTGAGCGAGTAATGAACGCCCCGCGCTGACAGGATCGAGGAAATAGGTTTTTATCAGTACTGCCAGGATGAACTTGTAGAGAAAACCGCGGGCGATCCGCTGAATTCCGAGATCCAAGTCATCTAAAAATTCCTCGCGTGTCCGGGTTTTATCCCAGTCCTTTACGAAACGGCGATACCTGTCTATCGGTCCGGAGGACAGCGCCGGCACAAACAGCAGAAATGCTGCGTACTTGAAAAGTGAAAGCTCTTTAATGAGTCCATCGTGAACACAGAAAATCACGTCCAACGCCCGGAAGGTAACGTACGAAATTCCGAGGAAGCCGAAAACAGTATGAGGAAAAACGGATGGGATCAGCTTGGCAACGAGCAGCGGAAGGACGCATAGAATTGCGGCTCCGTAAAATGTAAATCGAGACCGCCAACGCAAGTGTCCAAAGGCAACAGCAGCCTGAAAAGCGGTATATCCAAGTATGATATACAATTCACGCACCTGAAATTCAGGCCTTAGAGGCACTTCATCGGACGCTTGCAAAATCAGAAGCACCGCAAGCGCGCAGGCGGTCCACCATTTGTTCAGCCATCCGAGCACTCCGGCGAGGACAACAGGGACTAGGACTAAAAGCAGTATCCCGAAATAAGTGAAATTCGCGAACGGAAGCATTGGGGGGATCGAGCGAGAATAGAGCTCAGAGCAGTTGGCAGTTCAAAAAGTCGCTCTGGGTATCTGCGGGACTGAAAGTTCCGCTTAAAATTCCTGATACACGAATGGAGGCGTGGAGAAGTCGCCGCGTCCGTACATAAAAACCAGAGCGAGTATGAGAGCCAAATAGTAGACTACTAACAAGGCTTGACGCGCCGTCGGATGTTGAGCCAACCAGTCCGCCATACCCGATCAGGACGCGAGCCTGCGTTCAACATCGGCTACGAGTTTGGCAGGCGTGGCCCACGCTTCACGATCGAATTCTGCGGGTGACACCTCGACGCCAACCTCGCGGCCAAGCGCCACGATGAGCTCCACGGTTTTCATCGAATCCAGAATTTGAAGATCGTAGAGGGCAAGCTCCAAGTTGGACCGGACCTCGTCGGTTTCCGCGACTGAAGCGAGCACTTCAAGAATCTTGTCTTTCATTTTGAGAGTAAATTGGACTCAGTTCGCTCAACTTCCAAGCGTTTTGGGGAACCTGTTTAGATTTTAAAGTGCTGCCACGGATCCCGGGCCGAGCCTGTTGTGATAAAAGTCATCCACGACTTTGTTGTAATACCACCAACCCTTTGATCCGATATGATCAAACTGATCCACGAAAAACACGGGATCGTTTTCGTGTTTTTCAAAGTAAACCAGCGGGACACGGTATTTTTGAGTCAGTCCGCGGAGTTGTTTGCCAAAATGAGAGCGGGCATCAGCGGACACCCCCTGTGCCTCCAAAACATCCACGTGAAGAGGCATCGACATGACCAATGGTTCCGCGCCAGCCTCGCGAATCAGCCTCAACACGAGCTCAAAGTGCCTCCACTCCTCAGCATTTTTCAGTCTGCTCAAAAACTGAGAGTCGCCTGTACCCTTGTCACGAACCGCTTTTAACGGCTTTCTGGCGGTGCGCGCCGCCAGGGCCTTTGATTGGGCTTCGGCTTTCTTGAGTAACTCATCCCAATTGATCCCACTCCGCTTGACGGTGGATGCAGAAGATACCGTGTCTAAGCGATCGTCATCGGAGGCATTCAACAGCGCAAGCGATGCTTCAACGTGATCTTGGAGCCGGCACACCGCTCTATCCATTGATGCGAAAGGCCAAATCAAAGCCAGCATCAGACGGTCAAGCCGTTTTGCAGACGCTAGACAACGAAGCGTAAACTCCAAAACCCAGTCACCTTCGTAAGCCTGAGGATACCGCAAAATGTTCTGGGCCGCAGCTTGTCGAAGATCAGCGGAAAAGGCTGTGTTCCACAAAAACTCCTTGGTTTGAAGTTTTGAGGAATTTCCTGCGAAATACTTTGCGTCAACTTGTTCGTTCTGAAAAAAGCTTGGCGAAAGCGAGAGTACTACCTTTTTGCCACGCAGCGTATCCCCCGCCCCTCCGAGCTTTTGTAAAACCGACAGTGCAGTTGTTCCGGCTTTTCCCACTGGAAACATGGAAAAGCCAGTCGGTGCCTGCGAAAAGAAATCAACGCCCCGCATGGGAACCGTTGGAATGAGCTCCGAACTGCCCAAGAAGACAAGGGTATCCGGCCTTGAAAAGGCTTCACGGATCAAGGCAACTCCATGGAGTTTCGCGTCGCAGAACTCAGGCGCGACGGAATGCAATCGATCCTCTTGGACGCCCCGCGCCCACAGGAAACAGGCCAACAACATGGCAGCCGCGATGACTGACGCGACTCCAAACGCGGACAGATGCGTCCTACAATTCGAGGGACTCGTTTGCATATTCTGGGGAATTCGGGGGGGGGATGGTAAATTCGACGAGGGCAGGCCTTCATCAATGCCTTAGGTTTGGAGTTCTCACTGGCAACTCCAGAGATTTTGCCGATAGACGAACTCGGGATACGGGCCTGCGCCCGAACCTGCGTCTCTCGACTAAATCCAACGCTCTTGACAAATTCTTTACAAAGCAACCAGCGGGCCAATGCCAGCCAAAAAACTACAGCCCCAACATTAGGCGGATCGGATTTTCGAGGCACTCCTTCACGCGGACTAGAAAGGTCACGGCCTCCTTACCGTCCACAACTCTATGATCATAAGAAAGAGCAAGATACATCATGGGCCTAATCACAATTTGCCCATTCGACACCACGGGACGCTCCTGGATCTTGTGCATGCCTAGGATTCCGCTTTGCGGGGGGTTTAGAATTGGCGTGGAGAGAAGTGAGCCGTAGATGCCGCCGTTTGAGATGGTGAAGACACCCCCCTGGAGATCACTAAACTGAATCTTGCCCTCGCGCGCCTTCACTGCGAATTCCGCCAGATCTTTCTCGAGACGAGCAAACCCTTTCTGGTCCGCATCGCGAACAACAGGCACCATCAAACCGCGGTCAGTTCCAACCGCAACGCCAACGTCATAGTAGTGATTCTGAACGATGTCGTCCCCGTCAATTTGAGCGTTGATTGATGGAACCGCTTGAAGGGCGCTCACGACGGCTTTGATAAAAAAGCTCATGAACCCGAGCTTCACCCCATGCTCCTTAGTGAAAGCGTCCTGCATTTCAGAGCGCAACTTCATCACTGCACTCAGGTCGCATTCATTGAAAGTCGTCAGGATGGCGGCTTGTTGCTGGGCCATGACTAGTTGAGCCGCGATTTTACGACGCAACGGAGTCATTTTTTTGCGGGTGATTCGCCCGTCGGATGCCGCACGTTCTGGCACAGCGCCCGAATTAAGAACCGTCAGACTATCGTTGGCCGCAGCCACGGCTTCACGCAATGATGCTGGGCCCGTGACAGGCTGAGAAACGGCGGGTGGTGCTGCTGGCGGAGCAGTCGCCGCGCTTGCAGCAGAAGCTGCCGACGACTTCGCTGGCGCAGCTTTTTGCGCCTTATCAGTCTTTTCAGGCTTCGCTACTGTCTTTGGTGCGTCACTGCCGGCAGCATCTTTGACGCCCTCCACAATCTCTGCCACCACCTGCCCTATCGCCACTTCCTGTCCGGCAGGCACCTTGATACTTAGAATCCCGGCGCCCTCCGCGACCAAGTCTGTAGAGACTTTGTCTGTATCAATCGTCAACAAAGTGTCCCCTTTGCTGACGGCTTCTCCATCGGCTTTGTGCCAGTTGGAAAGCAAAGCGCTGGTGATGGATTCTCCAACTGCCGGAATTTTGACTTCGAGACTCATGACTTTTTGGGAGTGAATTTAATAGGAGACTGGTTGCTTTTGCACACGCCTTTGATGGGCTGAAACCTTTGCATCAAACGAGTGAGAAAGCATCCTCCACTACTTTGCGCTGTTCAATTCGGTGGAGTGAAAGTGCGCCAACAGCTGGACTGGAGCTGGCGTCACGCCCAGCGTATAGCAGAGGACTGCCGATTATTTTGGCAAGTGGCGCACGCAGATGACTCCAAGCGCCCATGTTTTCTGACTCTTCCTGGCACCACACGAAAGTCTTCGCTTTCTTGTAAGTCTTAAGGATCTTTGCGAGTTTCTTGTCATGCAAAGGATAGAGCTGCTCGATGCGAACGAGGGCGACGTCGGAAAGCTTGTTTGCATCCCGATGCTTCAGTAGGTCGTAGTACACCTTGCCGGAGCAAAGCACGACCCGAGTCACCTTATCGGCAGATCCAAGCAACGGTCCTGGTAATATCTCTTCAAAGTGACCTGATGTGAAATCCGCCTCGCTCGACACACATTCAGCGGCGCGCAACAGGCTCTTCGGAGTCATCACAATCATTGGCTTGCGAAAATCCCGCTTCACCTGACGACGGAGCGCGTGGAAGTACTGAGCGGGTGTTGTGAAGTTGCACACCTGCATGTTGTTTTCCGCGCAGAGTTGAAGGAACCTCTCGAGCCGAGCGCTCGAGTGCTCGGGGCCCTGCCCCTCGTAACCATGCGGAAGCAGCAAAACGATGCCGCTGGGGCGTTGCCACTTGGATTCACCTGCAGAGAGAAATTGATCGATGATAATCTGGGCGCCGTTGGAAAAATCGCCGAACTGCGCCTCCCAAAGACAGAGCAACTCGGGGTAATGCAGTGTGTATCCGTAGTCAAAACCGAGCACCGCAGCCTCACTCAAGAGGGAATTGTAGACGTTGAACTTACCCTGCTTCGGGGAAAGATTCTGCAGCGCACAATACCGTTCCCGCGAGCGTTCATCGTAAAGAAAGGCGTGCCGATGTGAGAAGGTTCCACGTCGACAGTCTTGACCAGACAATCTTACGGGCGTTCCTTCCAAAACCAGCGAGCCGAAAGCGAGCGCCTCGCCAAAAGACCAGTCGTACGGTCCTCCGTCCTTCCAAACTTTTTCACGCTTTTCGAGAAACATTTTTTTGAGGCGCGCCACCATTTGAAAATCGGCGGGCACTGAACTAAGCGCCTTGCAAAGTTTATTTAAAGTCGCCTTCGAAATTGCGGTCTCGACCGGGTCATGTGTGTACGGAGGCTGGAAAACCGAATTTGACTGCGAATACTTGGTAAGTTCTTTGTTCTGCTCAGCAGCCTTGACCTCTGAGAAGGCAGCCTCGTACCTCGCTTCAAACTCACGATCCAACTCAACCGCCTGCTGGTCGGAAAGAATCCCTGAAGCAAGCAACTGTGCCCTGTAAAGGTTTCCAAGAGTGGGATGCGCGCTGATGTCCCGGTACATCGTCGGCTGCGTAAACAATGGTTCGTCACCTTCGTTGTGTCCGTGGCGCCTGTAACAAACGATATCCACGACAACGTCGCTTTTGAAAGTCTGCCGGTACTCGATCGCAAGCTCGGCGCATATCCGGACCGAGACGGGATCATCTCCGTTCACATGGAATACCGGTGCGTCAATCATCTTCGCGACGTCGGTGCAGTAACGCGAGGAACGGGCGTCCGCAGGGAGTGTTGTGAATCCAATCTGGTTGTTGACTACAAAGTGGACAGTGCCTCCAGTGCGGTATCCCTCGAGCTGCGACATATTCAGCGTCTCAGCAACCACGCCCTGTCCGGCGAAGGCAGCGTCACCATGAACTAAAATTGCAACAACCTTCGAGCGATCTTCAGAGTCACCGCGCACGCGCTGACGAGCACGGGTCATTCCCTCAACCACCGGATTAACCGCCTCCAAGTGACTTGGGTTCGGCGCCAACCGCACGGAAACCTGATAGCCGCCATCCAGTTCCCTCTTGGTTCTGTATCCCAAATGGTATTTCACATCACCATCGCCTGCGACCGTATCCGGCATGTAATTTTCCGAGAACTGCGCGAACATTACGGAGACCGGTTTCTGAAGAAAATCGTTGATCACGCTGAGACGACCGCGGTGTGCCATCCCCATGACTATTTCCTCGACCTTCAATCGCGGACAACTTTCCAAAACCCCATAAAGACCCACCATCAGGGATTCGCCACCTTCGATCGAAAACCGTTTTTGTCCGACGAATCGGGTGTGCAAAAACTTCTCGAAGCTTTCCACAGAAAGAATTTGCCGCAACATTGCGCGCTGCGTATCCGCTGGGACGGAAAGGCGAGATGCCGCCGCCTCAAACTTTTCGCGAACCCATTCCCGCACCTGGGCATTTTGAATGTGCGAGAACTCAACGCCGATG
Source organism: Chthoniobacteraceae bacterium (assembly GCA_044376275.1). Taxonomy (GTDB): domain Bacteria; phylum Verrucomicrobiota; class Verrucomicrobiia; order Chthoniobacterales; family Chthoniobacteraceae; genus Chth-196. The sequence continues at coordinate 8,105 of JBILLC010000023.1, forward strand.
CGCTTACAATAAATCGACTCCAAGGATGCGATCAATTCGCGCAGGGTTGAAGTCTTGCCGTGGGAAAAAAGGGAAGATGCCACCTGCCTGTCCAAATCCTTCTCTGCGAAGCCGAGCGCAGCCAATCCTAGAGCCGGGTTTTCCGGGGCGGATCTCGCGAGTGGATTTAAATCGGCTTTCGAGTGCCCGATGGAGCGGTAAGCAAGAACCAATTGATCCACTTTGGTCTGCCAATTCCCATCCTGCGAAGCTCCCGCAGGAGGCGGAACTGACGAAGGTTTTTCGAGGGCGTTTCCGAGCTGAAACCCTTCGAAAAATGCGGACCAAGTTGAGTCAACGGAGGAAGGATCCGCAAGCCACTGGTGGTAACGGGCTTCCAAAATATCCGCATTCGAGCGGTGAGGCAGGGTGATCGCCATAGTGAATCGACAATTTAGTGGGATTCTAAGACTAGATCAGACCCGTTGGCGGGGAGAACCTTTTTTGAAAAGAAAAGACCGTTCAACGTGTCCGCAAGAGCTTCAACTACCTCATGGACAGTGACTTTTTCCATGCAAGCAAAGTCCTTAGGGCAGTCCCGAAGGAAACAAGGGCCGCAGGGCACCGAATGTTGAAGCACTTTGTGCATTTGGCCGACAGGGCCAGTCGCGAGCGGCTCGGTCGAGCCAAACACAGCCACCACTGGAACTCCAAGCATTACAGCTAAATGCATCGTTCCGGTGTCGTTCGTCAGCAGCGCATCACACCCCTTCAGTAAACCGATTAATTCTCCAAGCGAGGTCTTACCCATCCAATTGTGAACCCGAACGGTGGCTACCTCGGAGCCGGGCACAGGGTGCTCTGTTAGAAATTCCTCAATACTGGTGCCAATCGGCTGGTCTTTTTGAACCCCAACCAGGTGCCATTCACACGGTTGAATTAGCGAAAGCCCCCGCATTGCCTCGGCAAACCGCTCTGGAAACCAGCGTTTTGCGGGACCAAACTCCGCACCCGGACAAACCGCAATCTTCCAACGAAAATCCGGCGAAGAGTCTGCTCCGATATGACGGTCTTGCGGCATCTCCCGTTCGGGAAACCATTCGCGTTCCCCCAAGCACGGGGCCCCGACACATTGAGCCAAGCGTAAATAATGGTGAATTTGGTGGGCAGCCTTTTGGATTTGCGAGCCACCGCCCTCGGGTGCGACCGAACGCTCATTCGGTTCGGGACAAACATGATTCAAAAGCCACTCCCTGCGGTGTCCCGCGAAGCCAACCCGCCGAGGAATCCCGGCGAGCCAGGCCTCAAGCCCTGTTCGTAAAGAATTCGGGAAAATCACCGCCGCATCAAATTCATAAACTCGCAAACGAGCCGCAACAGAGGAAGTTGATTCGCCTGGGCCGATCGTGATCACCTGATCGACTCCCCCAACAGCCATCCAAAACTCAGAAAGCTTGGCAGGGGCCAGAACAGTCAACTCCAAGTCGGGGCGCCCGCGTCTGATCGATCGAATCGCCGGCACGCTCATCACAGCATCCCCGAGCCAGTTGGGTGAACGAACAACCACTTTAAAGCGCTTTGTAAGACCTTTCTCCAAACATCCACGCCGACTATTGGACAAAAGAAAATTTGGGAACGGCGTCTTCCAGCGATTGTGCGCCCATAACCAATCTGGTGGCGATCGCCGGATCTGATCCTCGATCGCCTCGTTCGCAGCGATCGTGATTTCCTCGACGCTTGAATTTGGCCCGCCAAAAGGCGCGCCAATGACAAGACGCCAGCGACCGCCTGGCAAGGTATCCATTCCGCATGCCATGAGGACCGCTCCGGTGCGCGCAGCCATCGTGGCGGGCAACGGCGAAGTGGATGCGAGCTTTCCAAAGAACTGACACCACAGCCCCGGATCACCTGCATGCTGATCGGCCAGGACACCCACCGCGCCACCATGACGCAAAAGGCTGAGTGCCCCATGAAAGCCCTCCTTTCGTTCAAACAACAAAAGTCCTTCTTTGGCGCGTTCACGGCGCACGGCTTCATCCATCCACGGATTGCTTAACTTTTGGAAGATGCTGCCACATCTACAGCCCAAAATCGCAGGAAAAACACGGGACAAAAGCTCCCAGTTGCCCATGTGACTAATGACCATCACCATTCCACGCTTTTGCGCCATTTGATCACGCACATGATCAAGCCCCTGGCATTCAACATAGGACAAAATTTCACTCACGGGAAGACGAGAGAGATGCATGCCAGCGGCCACATTACCAGCCATGCGCGCGAAGCTTTCAGCACCAACCTTGCTGCGCTCTGATTCCGTCCACTGCTCACCGAAAGCAATTCGCAGATTCCTCTCTACCAATTTTCGATAAGCGCGGCAAAGAAACCACGCGCAAAAACCAACAGTCCGACCAACTCCGATGGCTAGTCGCAGGGGTAGAAAGCTCAAGACCAGCGAAAGCGCGCGGTATAAAAAATAGACCAATCTGTCCATACTCCTCAACGCAACTTCCAGTGCAAATACCTCAACGGATGTTCATCCAAAAGATTCTCCTCCATCCCGCCTAATTTTTTAGCATCATAAAGTTGAATGCCGACGTAATAATACAGGGGACAAATCGGAGCTTCTAAATTTATCAAAAGATTCTCGGCATCTCGAAAGTGGGAGAACCTTTCCTTTGTCTGAGAAGTCTTCGCAGCAAGGGCGATCAGCCGGTCGTATTCAATGGAACTCCATCCCGTCCGATTATTACCATCA
>JBILLC010000024.1:0-10802 GCA_044376275.1 Chthoniobacteraceae bacterium
GATTGATTTGCACGTTCACTTGCGCGAACCGGGGCAGTCGGCGAAGGAAACCATCGCGTCAGGGGCGAGGGCCGCCGCTGCGGGTGGATTCACAACGGTGGTGTGCATGCCAAACACATCGCCATCCATCGACAGCGCCTCCGTGGTTTCGTGGGTGATTGAAAAGGCGAGGGTAGAAGCTTGCGTGAAGGTGCTCCCAACGGGTGCGATCACGAAAGGAATTTCCGGCGAAGAACTCGCGCCGATCGGCGCGCTCAAAAAAGCGGGTGTCGTGGCGATCACTGATGACGGCCGTTGCATTCAGAACCACGAGTTGATGCGTCGTGCGCTCGAATATGCGCGAATGTTTGGTTTGGTGGTCATGGATCATTGCCAGGACTATCACCTTGTTGGGAAGGGAGTCATGCACGAGGGATACTGGAGCACAGTGCTGGGACTGCCGGGCTGGCCCGCTGCTGGCGAGGAGTTGATTGTGCAAAGAAACGCGACCCTCGCAGAACTCACCGGCACCCCGATTCATTGCCAGCATCTAAGCGCCGCGGGAAGCGTGAGGGTGCTGCGGGAGGCTCGCTCGCGCGGGGTGCCGTTGACCGGAGAGGTTTGCCCGCATCACATCGCGCTGACGGATGCGGCTCTGCAGGGATATAACACGGTTTACAAAATGAACCCGCCGCTGCGCAGTGAAGAACATGTCGAAGCTCTTCTGGGTGGTATCGCGGATGGAACCATCACCATACTTGCAAGCGATCACGCCCCGCATTGCGCCTTTGAAAAAGAGGTCGAATTCGACCAGGCACCCTTCGGAATCCTCGGGTTGGAAACAGAGCTCGGACTGTTCATTGACATCCTTGTGCACAAAAAAAAGGTGATCGACCTGTACCGGCTCGTCGAGCTGTACACTCTCAATCCTGCGCGTTTGCTCGGGCTCGATGCAGGCACTCTCAGTGTAGGGAGGGCCGGCGATGTGACGGTGATTCATCCCGGATTGGAGTGGACGGTGGACCGTGATCAAAGCTTCTCGTTAAGTCGTAACAATCCCTTTCACGGTTGGGAACTGAAAGGCCGCGCAGTCCGTACGATCGTTGCTGGCGAGACCGTTTGGAAAGTGTAAGCATAGGTCTTTGAGGTTGGAGAAACGGTTGCAGTGCGGGGAGATGTTCCCATGCCGAATCCGACTGGTGTCCCGAGGCATTTATGGATGTTGGGACAGGGGTACAGGGAGTTTCCTGTCTCTTCGGCTCTTTCTGTGCTGACTCTGTTTTTTCGGTCCGGCATATCAGGAGCAATGATATCAGGAGCAATGGTGGCATCTCACAGAAGCGGCTCGGATAAACGACATCGTTCAACAAGACATGCATTTTTGCGTCGTGAAATCGTGGAGCGACCGTTTGTCTAAATGAAGTTTGTTATTTCGAAAAAGTGCTTCCCGGAAAAACAATGCGATGGGGGTTTCCACCCATCCGCGTCGCTTGATGAAATATACGGGTTCGCTGTCTATCAGCGAACTGAGCGATCGCACCATGGTCTGTCTTCCCGGCACTCGCGCGGGACCGCGGGATTTATCCTTGAAAAACGAGGCTGGCACCGGCGTCACGGCGACTCCGAGCCGGGCGTCCACATACTCCAAAAGACCCGTTGGAAAGTTGCATTCCAGCACTACCTGAAGATCGTTCCAGATGCGTTCACGTTTGAGAACCGCTTCCAACCGCGGCCGGCAGTTGGCTGCGGGTCCCGGCAAAAGTAGTGGATGGTCTCGAAGCTGGGTAAGCTTGAGCCTCGGGGAAGTCATCAAGGGATGGCCCTCCGGAGCCACGACTGCAAAGGGATGCTCGGTGAGCGGAAGAAAATCCAGCCTGGGTTTTTGCGGCCATTCTTCAAATCGGGCGGCGACCGCGATATCTGCCTCGCCATTCTCCAGCAGTTCAATCGCGGCAGGCGAATTGCGGTCCTGAAAGGTGAGCTGCGCTTCAGGGAATGCATTTCGCAATTTTAGTACGGCGCCCCGCAACTCGTGTGCAAGGCAGCTTGGAGTCGTTGCGACCGATAAGGAGACGCACGCCTGCAACTGTTCCGCGGTGAAGGCGGCTTTGATTGAATCAAAGCCCTCCACCAGAGGTGAGCTCAGGCGGGCCAGCCGCAGTCCGTCCTGCGTCGGCTGCGCCTTGCGTCCAACCGATTCCACCAACTTACAACCGAACTCTTCTTCCAAGGCACGGACCTGCTGCCAAACCGATGCCTTCGTGAGGCCCAAAGCGCGAGCTGCCGCCGAAAAGCTGCCGAGGCTGATGATCGCTTGCAGTCCACGAAACTGTTGCAGTCGGAGTTCCTTAAAATAGTGACGTTCGGCCATTATCGGGAAAATATCGTTTATAAGAGCCAAACGAACGGTTGGAAAGTATGTCTTAAGCTAAACTTTGTTTGCGGGTGTTACCCGATAACAGTTGTCAGGTTTTTTGACATCAACGATGCCATCCCTCATGAAATCCTCATTCACAAATTTGGCTCTTAGTTTTGGCGCTGCGCTTTTGTTCTTCACTGCTTCCGGCAGCGTTGCGCAAACGGCTGAGTCAAAAAACGTGTCCAAGGTGAGCATCACCGTATTGCCTAACCTGGTGAAGTTTGACGTCACGCGATTTGATGTCACCGCTGGGGCGGAAGTAGAGCTGGATTTTTCCAATCCCTGCGTGTTGCCGCATAACTTGGTGCTCGTGCAGCCTGAAGCGGAGGCAGCGTTAACGGCGGCGGTTGGGGCGATGGGCCTTGAGGGAATGGAAAAACAGTTTGTCCCGGAGGTTCCGGGGATTGTCGCTGCAACCAAGCTGCTTCAGCCCGGAAACAAAGAGAAGCTAAGGTTCAAGGCGCCTGAGGCGCCGGGGGAATACCCATACGTGTGCACATTTCCGGGTCACTGGTTCACGATGCGGGGCGTGATGCGTGTGCTCAAGGCTGGACAAAAGTTGTCCGGAACCTTGAAGACGACAGTGGCAGCGACGCAGGTTCCGGATGCATTGCGGGATTCCGGGATGAAGCACAAGCCGCTTGGGACCTTCGAAAAGCCGTATGTGATGCGCAGCTTTGTGCCGGATCCCGGGCTTGATTCCGCTGTGTTTGCAAATCATTCCAGAGCCAAGCCGGCGGTGCGCTACGACCCCAACACTCGGCAGGATATTTTGGAGAAGAAGAAGGATCCCGCAACAGGGCAGACGATTGAAGTGCCTGCTGTTGTCCCAACGCAGCCGGGTATCGCCGGCGCCATTGCAGTCAATCACGGAAAGGAATTTTCGTATGTCTGGGATTCGACCGAATGCAGGCTCATGTATGCGTGGCGGGGCGGTTTTCTTGATATGAACTGGTACTGGGGAAAGGAGCCAGGCTCGGGGCGTCCAAAAATTTACATCCCGAAATTGATGGGTGCGATGGTTTATCGGGCCAGCGGCAGGAGCCCCACAGCGGGCAGAGTTGATGAAGTGCCAAGGTTCGGGGGGTATCGGATGGTGCAAAACAGACCGGAGTTTTGGTATCAGATTGGGGCATCGACTATTCGGGAACAGATCGTTCCAATGGCGGAGGGTGGATTCGAATTGCAGGTCCGAGTGGAGGGCGCTCCGCGCGAATGGAAGGTGGCGGCTGCTGACAAAGATTTTGTGCAGGTGTCAGGCGCTCATGGAGGTGAGGTTCTTGGGGAAATCACAATTCGATTCAAAGACCGTCCTGAGCCTGCGTTTGCAGACGAGCCATTCGAGCCAACTTCAAAAAAGAGGTGAGCGCCGCACCGAAACGCAAACACTCAACACGTGCAAAAATCTATGCGCTACTTATCACTTTCTGATTACACCCACGCTCCGAGGTGGAGTTTTGCGACGGCTGGCTATTCGTGTGGCATCGCTGCGGCCAGTTTGTTCTGTCTCGCGGCTCATGCCGCGGAGCTTTCGAAGGCAGTGTCCGAAGGTCACGCCGCTGCGGGCCACCCCGGCGCCGTCGGATCTGCGTACGCGGTTGAGGAGATTCCAGTACCTAAGGGCATCGCGCCCGAGATCGGGGGGTTGGGTTTTACGCCTGCGGGAAAGTTGGTGGTGGTGACAAGACGCTCGGGCGTTTTGTTTGCGACGCTTGCGGCCGAAACTTCGAGATTTGAGTGGAAGGTGTTTTGCGACCAGTCGCTGCACAACGCGAACGGGGTTTTTGTGGTTTCGGATAAAGAAATATTGGTCAGCCAGATGCCTGAGCTCACCCTGATCCGCGATGGAGACGGCGACGGGGTTGCTGACGAGTATCAAACGGTGGCGCCCTTTAATTTAAGCGGTGCGTATCACGAGGTCACCGCGGGTCCCGTATCGGATGGAAAAGGCGGATATTACGTGGCTCTTAACACGGCTTCGCACTCGGGATTCACCTTTGAGTTTACGCGCGGGATTTTTTCCGAGGTAAGCCGGCGTGGGCGCAATTTCGCATCGGTGCAGTACAGGGGCTGGGTGATGCACATTGATTCAAAGGGAAATGCAGAGCCGTGGGCAAAGGGATTTCGTTCGCCAAATGGAATCGTTGTGGATCCCAAGGGTGAAGTGTGGGTGACCGACAACCAGGGAGACTTCCGCAGCACGAATCCGCTTTATCATGTTGAGAAGGGGAAGTTTTACGGGCATCCATCCTCGCTTGTTTGGGATCCCGAATACACGCGCGCTGAACCCAGAAGAGACCCGCTCAAGCAACCCATGGAGGAGCTTGATGCGATGCGCACGCCCGAGGCTGTTGCGTTTCCGTACGGCTTCTCCCGTTCTCCAGCGGAGCCCGTGTTTGAGTTGACCGGCGGCAAATTCGGGCCCTTCGGGGGACAGATGCTTGTGGGCGACGCAGCAGCGCCCCGAGTGATCCGTGTGATGCTCGAGAAAGTCGACGGGATCTGGCAGGGTGCGTGCGCGGATTTTTATTCGGGTAACGGACTTCGCAATGGAACAAACCGGATGGTGTTTTCGCCTTCGGGCAGCGAGCTGTACGTGGGGCAAACAATGCGTGAATGGGCCGGAGCGATGGAAGGCCTACAGCGGATTGTGTTTAAAGGCGGTCGGGTGTTTGAAGCGCTCGGGGTTCGCCTGCAAAAGGATGGATTCGAAGTCGAATTTACCGAGCCGGTAGACGCGGGATTTGGCGAGTCACCGGATTCGTTTTCCACCGAAGTGTACGGATACAAGTATTCCTCAAGCTACGGCAGTCCCGAGGATAGTCTGACCACTGTTTTGCCGCAGCGCGTGCAATGGAGTGCGGATCGCAAGCGTGTCAAACTTGGCTACGCGGCGGTAGCGAGGGGAAAAGTTTACCGAATCAACTTCACGAATATTCTCTCCAAGGGTGAGCCAATCGGACATCCAATGGTCGCCTACACGGTGAACCGTTTAAGGCAGCAGTAGCTGTTGCTTCAGCAGCAGGAGGAGTGTTTGCAAGGCGGGCAGCCCAGAAAGTGTGACACGGGTGGCTGATGGTTTTTTCAATGCGACTCAGAGCGATGGCTTCGGAATCGAGATTACCTGGGTTTCTAAAAATTCGCGAAGTCCCTCCTCTCCGCCCTCGGCTCCGATTCCGCTTTGCTTGACTCCGCCGAAAGGAATCTCTGCTTTGAGTGGACGCCATTCATTGACGCCAACGATGCCGACCTCCAAGCTCGAGGCCACGGCGCGGCATTGTGAAAGATCGCTCCCATACACATACGCTGCCAGTCCGTAAGGTGTATCGTTTGCACGTCTGACGGCGTCTTCGATTTGCGTGTAGCGGAGAAGAGGCAGTACAGGGCCGAAAATTTCTTCGCGGGCGATCCGCATCCTGTCCTCGACGCCGGTAAGGATTGTGGGCGGGAAAAAGCTGCCACGAGCGAGTCGCGGGTCGTGTTCGAATGAACGGTTTTCGAACGCAACGCGTGCGCCGTCAGTGACTGCGTCTTTCACAAGTCGACTGACCTTAGCGCATGCGTGACTGTTGATTAATGGTCCGGCATCCACCGTTGTTGCAAGTCCGTCACCGACGCGTGCGGCTGAGAATTTTTGCGAAAGGAGATCGATTAGTTTGCCGTGTAGATGTGCCGGAGCGAACACACGGTTTGCAGTGACGCACACCTGGCCTGAAACAAAGAGCTTCAAGCGGGTCAATTGTTCCGCAACAAAGTCCAGGTTAGCGTCAGGCAGAATGATAAAGGGTGCGTTGCCGCCGAGCTCGAGTGAAACGCGTTTGATTCCCGTTGATGCGGCGGACATGAGACTTGACCCTGTTGCGCTTGAGCCGGTCAAGCTCAGCACGCGCACGCAAGGGTGGGATGACAGTGCCGGCCCAAGGACGGATCCAAGGCCTGGTACGATTTGAATGACGCCGGATGGCAGCCCGGCTTCGCGCATGAGCGGAGCCATGGCGAGCGCGATGAGGGGCGTAAGTTCGGAGGGTTTCCAAATGGCCGTGCAGCCTGCAGCGAGTGCCGCCGCGATTTTTTTTGCGCCCTGTGCAAGGGGGAAATTCCAAGGGGTGATTAGCGCAGCAACACCGACGGGTTTGTGTTGAATCAAAAATTCGCGATCGGTTTCCGGGTGGTGCGCGATCCTCCCATAAACTCGCCGGGCCTCTTCGCCAAACCATTGGAAGAAGCTGGCGGCATAGTCAACTTCGCCGATGGACTGCTCGTAGGGTTTGCCCTGTTCGGCCGATAGGAGGCGGGCGAATGCGTCCTTGCGTTCCAGCAGGAGTGCTGCGATTCGCTTGAGCACCATGCCGCGATCGACTGCGGAGGTGTGCACCCAAGATTTCTGTGACGCAACAGCGCCGTTGATCGCTCGTAAAACACAGGCCTCATCCGCGAAAGAAACAGACGCGATGATCTCAAGAGTCGCCGGGTTGTGAATCTCGGCGGGCGGCAAGCTGCGCTGCCATTCTCCGTCAATCCACGGGCAGCACTCGAACCATAGCGCGGGGACTGTTCTCATGGCTTGCGGTGCTGGTTGTCTGTGAGAATTGCGGCACGTGGAAAGGGAGCGCCCGCTACTCTACAGTCACACTCTTTGCGAGGTTACGCGGTTTATCCACATCGCATCCGAGCGCCACCGCCGTGTGGTAGGCGAGCAACTGAAGCGGGACCGCGGTCAAAAGTGGCGATAAAAAGTCGGGGCACGCTGGAATGAGAATGGTGTCGTCACAGACAGAGGAGAGTCGTTTGCAGCCCTCGGTTCCAATCCCGATGACAGGTCCCTTACGGGCTTTCACCTCTTCGATGTTGCTGATGTTTTTTTCGAAGACGGAGTCGTTGGGCGCAATAAAAACGGAAGGCACCTCGGGCGTGATCAGCGCGATGATCCCGTGTTTAAGTTCAGCGCTTGGGTGGCCGCTTGCATGGATGTAGGAGATTTCCTTCATCTTTAATGCGCCCTCGAGTGCGACTGGGTAGTTGAACTGACGGCCCAGGAACATCATCGCTTGGGAAGTCGAGTATTTAAGGGCGATCTGGCGGATCTGCGAATCGAGGGAAAGAATCGAGCGGATCTTGTCAGGGATGGCTTCAAGTTCATCTAGAATGTGGAGTCCCTGCGAGGATGAGAGATGGCGCATTCGCCCCATCAGAAGCGCCACCAGGGAGAGCACGGTGCATTGGCTGGTGAAGCTCTTCGTGGCAGCCACGCCGATCTCCGTGCCTGCATGCATGTAGACTCCGCCGTCGCTTTCGCGTGCGATGGTGGAGGCGACGTTATTGCAAATCCCAAGCGTGCGGTTGCCTTTGCGCTGGCTCTCGCGCAAGGCAGCGAGCGTGTCTGCGGTTTCTCCGCTTTGGCTGAGTGCGAACACAAGAGTGTCTTTTGGAAGCGGCATGTTACGGTAGCGAAACTCCGAGGCAAACTCGACTTCGGCAGGAAGGTGTGCGAGCTGCTCGATGAGATACTCGCCAACCATCGCCGCGTGCGCAGCTGTGCCGCAGCCAGTGAGGACCACGCGCTCCACCGCGCGTAGTTCGGCGTTGGACATGTTCAATCCGCCGAGTTTTGCCGTGGCCTCCTCACGCGAGAGCCTGCCCCGCAGCGCGTCTCGCACGGTGTCGGGCTGCTCGAAAATTTCCTTCAACATGAAGTGCGGATATTTACCCTTGTCCACATCGCTTTCAGTGAATTCCACTGCAGTAATTTCGTAACCGCTCTTGCCTCCAACCAGTGAGGAGATTTCAAAGTCGTCGGCAGTGAGTGCGGCAAGGTCGAAATCCTTGAGGTAAACGACTTCTCGGGTGTGATTTGCGATCGCGCTTACATCGCTTGCCAGAAAGTGAGATCCTTTTCCGATGCCGAGCACGAGGGGGCTGCCTCTGCGTGCGCCGACCAGCAGACCGGGCAGGTCTTTATGCAAAACGGCGATCCCGTAGGTGCCCACCACCTGTTTCAAGGCCAGACGCAAGGCCTCCACCAGTAGGGCGGATGAGATCTGTGTGGTCGGAGTCAGGAGTGTCTTGAGCTGCTTGCCCACGAGGTGAGCGAGCACTTCGGTATCAGTTTGTGAAAGAAAGGAGTGGCCTTCCTGGACAAGTTGCTCGCGGAGTGTCGCGTAGTTTTCGATGACACCGTTATGGACCAAAGCGAGGGAGCCGGACTGGTCGGTGTGCGGGTGTGCGTTGGCATCGGTGACGCTGCCGTGTGTGGCCCAGCGGGTATGTGAAATTCCTGTGAACCCGGGCGCGGGCTCCGCCGAAAGGAGCTCGGCAAGGTTGGCGATCCGGCCCGTGCGTTTGCGCAAGCTTAGCTGGTTCCCCTGCAATACCGCCACGCCGCTGCTGTCGTACCCGCGGTATTCCAGACGTCTAAGGCCCTCCAGTAGAAAGGGGACCGCCTCTTGTTTTCCGATGTATCCAACGATTCCACACATAAATTCTCGACTGTGAGTTTAGGTGAAATGGGGTGGACTACAAATGAAGATCCGGAAGGGGCTGTCATTTCGCCGCCCGCCTGCGGAGCATCAGTGTGGACATGTAAGGGAAATTGATGGCCCGGGGTGTAGTTCTTCGGGTAGGGTTCGACGGCCGCCCCGCCCAGAACCCTTTTCTCGATTCCCTCATGTCTCAGTTCAATAGCGTTGCTGTCACCGACAAAACATTGGCCATCATCATGGGAGGCGGCGCGGGCTCGCGCCTGTTTCCACTCACCAAAGAGCGCTCCAAACCTGCAGTGCCCCTCGCTGGCAAGTACCGGCTCGTGGACATTCCGGTGAGCAACTGCATTAACAGCGGCTTAAAGAGGGTTTATGTGCTGACGCAGTTCAACAGCGTTTCATTGCACCGGCATATCCACGCCTCTTACAAGTTTGACCATTTTTCTCCCTCGTTTGTGGAAATTTTGGCTGCTCAACAGACACCAAGCGGCGAGCGTTGGTACCAAGGAACCGCCGATGCTGTGCGACAGAATTTGCGCGACTTTTTAAATTCGTCTTTCGAGTATTTCATCATTCTTTCCGGTGACCAGCTCTACCGCATGGATTTCAGGGATGTGCTGCGTCGCCACATCGAGAGCGAATCGGATCTCACAATTGCGACGATTCCTGTTTGCAGACGGGATGCGACAGGATTCGGAATCATGCATACGGACGAGGCGAGGCGGATTTACGAGTTTGTGGAAAAGCCGAAGGATCCTGCGGTGCTCGACAAACTGCGGATCCCGGCGTCGTTATTGGGGGAACTGGGGCTGCCGACAGACGCGGATCTTTATCAGGCGTCCATGGGCATCTACGTGTTCAACCGCTCAGCGTTGATCAGTGCCTTGAACAATCAGCACGTTGATTTCGGCAAAAACGTGATTCCTGAGATGATTCATAAATCAAAGGTGAATGCCTACATTTTCCAAGGGTACTGGGAGGACATCGGCACCATTCGTTCGTTTTTCGATGCGAATCTGGCGCTTGCGAAAGAAGCGCCGCCTTTCAACTTTTTCGATACCAACGCCCCAATCTTCACACACGCGCGCTTTCTACCTGCGAGCAAAGTGAATTCGGCAACGGTACGCGAGGCGATCATTTCAGATGGATGTGTGATCGCCGACAGCACAATCGACCAGGCAGTGATCGGGATCCGCAGCTTCATCAGCGAAGGAACTGTGATCCGCAACTGCGTGATCATGGGCGCTGACTTCTATGACTCTGCTAAGACACGCGCCGAGGGACTTCCTCGACTGGGGATTGGTCGCAATTGCAGAATCGAGAACGCCATCATCGACAAGAATGCGAGGATTGGCGATGGAGTGACGATCACGCCTGAAGGAAAGCCTCCAATGATGGATGGCGATAATTTTTTCATGCGCGATGGGATTGTCGTTATACCCAAGGACGCTGTGATCCCCTCCGGCACCACGATTTAGCGCCAGACCCACTGGACTGTGATCAGCCGATTTTTTCGATGAGCCGATCGATTCGGACGAATTGCTCGATCATGGCCTGAATCTTGTCGATTTTTTCCGCGTCGCCGGGGAGGGTTTTCACCGTCATTGAGTGAATGTTGCTCGCAACGGTGTAGCTGTCCAACGGGGAACTAATGACTGGCAGCTGGGAGTTGCGAAGCAACTCCAACAGCGGCGCGTCCGGAAGCACGTCTCCCGAAAGCACGAGTCCAGCCAGTTTGTGGCCATCGGACGGCTGGCGATCCACCGAGCTCAAGGCTGCGAGCAGGATATCCTCGCGGTCGCCCGGGGAAACAATGAGGGTGCCCGCTGAGAAAAAATCCGTCACCCTCGCAGTGCTCATTGCACCGATGACGACCTTCTTGACCTGACGCCGAGAGCGTTCGCCGCCGTGGAGGAATTTTCCTT
>JBILLC010000434.1:0-2866 GCA_044376275.1 Chthoniobacteraceae bacterium
TCGACTCGCTGGCATCTGTGAAAGTGTGTACGCACTACCGGCTTGACGGCGCCCTCTTGGAAACGCCCCCAATGAATTACGCGCAACTCGCAGCGTGTGAGCCGGTGTATATTGAGATGCAGGGTTGGCAAACGCCCACGGACCAAATCCGCGATTGGAGTCTGATGCCGGAACGAGCCAAAAACTATCTCACCAAGATCTGCGAACTCTCGGGAGCTAAACTTTCGATCGCAAGCGTAGGGCCCAACCGCGAGCAGACGATCTTACTTTGAGCGCGTTGTCTGAAATTTAGTCGAAACTGAGACTGTAAAATCCCACCCCATTGATGTACTGAACGCGTGATTCGAAATGATCGTTCAGTCTTCAGTCACACAAGAGCCCGCTGTGGCGGTTCATGAAAGTTCGCATGCCCCTCGGCACATTGCGATCATCATGGACGGGAACGGGCGGTGGGCAAAAGAGCGAGGACTACCCCGAGTCAATGGCCACTCAAGTGGCGCCCATGCTTTACGGGCTGTGACAGAGACATGCTGCGCACTCGGAGTCGAATGCCTGACAGTTTACGCATTCTCAACTGAAAATTGGAAACGGCCTGCCGAGGAGGTGAGCGCACTTTTTGGTCTGCTTGAACATTTTTTAAAGTCCGAGCTCCCAACCTTGCAGCGCAATAACGTCAAGCTACGCGCTATCGGAAGACTTTCAGAGCTCCCAAGAAGCACGCTTCATGCGCTTGAGGGTACGATTGAAAAAACCGCAGCCAATGACGGACTGACGTTGATACTGGCCATTAACTACAGCGGTCGCGCCGAACTAGAGGACGCGATCCGCGCAGTCTGTCGAGAAGTGGCGAAAGGAACTCTGACTCCGGATGAGTTCACGCAAGCACACCTTCAAAGGCACTTGTACACCAAGGACTGGCCCGATCCCGACCTATTGATCCGTACCTCGGGTGAGATGCGCCTTTCAAACTTCCTGCTCTGGCAACTCAGCTACACCGAGCTCTACGTCACCCCGAAGCGCTGGCCGGACTTCAACGGCAGCGATCTATTGGAAGCAATCAAAGAATTTAACCAGCGCCAGCGGCGCTATGGCGGACTATAGTCCGCAATCGAAAGCACGCAGATCAATCCATCCCAAAACTCAGTCGGCAAACCTGGCTCAGCGGCCACCAACCGGCTCCATCCCTTCTCAAACTAGCGACTCCCCCCGGCGAAAGGCTCAGACCGATCACACTCCACCGGAGGCACTATCCCATGGCCAGACAGCAGCTCATCCTGATCGCAGACCCCGATTCAGACTTTCTTGATTGGACTACGCATCAACTCTCGTCCGCAAAAACCAAAGTCATCACCACTTCGGATTCAGAGGAAGCGTACCGCATTTTCATGCGCGAAAAACCCGATGTACTTATGGCTGAGACGCACCTCTCGCCATTCGGAGGAATGGAGCTCTTGGGAAGAATTCGCCAACGCTCACCGAACTCGATCGTTGTGCTCACCAGCGCATTTGGCACCACTCAGTCCGTGATCGAGTCCATGCGTTTGGGGGCGTTCGATTTCGTTCGCAAAGAAAGCCTCCCCTTTTCTTTAAAGGCAGTAATGGATGCAGCCCTGCGCGCGCAGGCTGAAATGCGAGCAGCAACCTCCGCCAAACCTCAGCTGACGGTGGACGAGCATCAGGATTCGCTCGTGGGAAAATCTGAGGCAATGGCTCAGGTCTTCAAAATGGTAGGCCGCGTCTCGATGTCAGATGCACCTGTCATGATCACGGGAGAAAGCGGCTCGGGAAAAGAACTGGTAGCGCGTGCGGTGCACAATTATTCACAGCGCACTAACAAAAGTTTTGTTGCGATCAATTGCGCAGCAATACCAGAGCAACTCCTCGAGAGTGAGTTGTTCGGCCATGAAAAAGGTGCATTCACGGGTGCGATCGGACAACGTGCCGGGCGTTTTGAGCAGTGCAATGGTGGCACTCTCTTTTTGGATGAAATCGGTGACATGCCACTCCAGTTACAAAGCAAAATCCTGCGAGTTTTGCAGGAGGGCGAGTACTCGCGCGTCGGCGGCACTGCCACGCTCAAGTCGGATGTACGTATTGTTGCAGCGACAAACAAGAATCTTGAGCAGGAGGTGGCTGAAAAAAAATTCCGAGAAGATCTTTTCTACCGCCTGAACGTGGTGCGCATCCAGCTTCCGCCGCTACGTCAGCGCCTCGAGGACGTCCGTTTGTTGGCAGAATACTTCCTAAATAAAGTTGCCACCCGGCAGCGTCTTCCAAGGCTCAAAATTTCAGAGGATGCGATCAAGGTACTTGAGAGTCACAATTGGCCGGGCAACGTGCGTGAGCTCGAAAACACCATCCAGCGGGCCTGTGTTTTTGCAACATCCGATGTGCTGCTCCCAAAAGACATTCCCATCGGGGCTGTGTCAGGAGGGCCAGAACCGAGTGATTTAAGGAGTTGCGGGATGCCCACAGTTGTGAGCAAGGAGATGGCCATCGAGTCGCTCATCAAGGCAGCAGAAGCGGACTCCAGCATGCAACTTCTTCCATGGCTTGAGCGCGAATTTACACTTCACGCGATGCGGGCTACCGGTGGCAATCAAGTGCGAGCAGCGAAACTGCTGGGAATCACTAGAGCTACCCTGCGAAAACGCCTCGAGATTTTTGGAATCACCAGGGAGATGAACATTTCTTAGCTTCGCACAATCCCAAAGAATCGTTTCAAAGCGGCAAAAGCCTCGGGGAAAATGATTCTGAGAAATCCCAAAATTTAGCAAGGAGGTCAGAACTAAGGGTGACCTCGCCAACCTCAACTCACCACATCCCCTAACTGCGGTTTGACGCTGAAAAACCGCCGTTCCACAAA
>JBILLC010000436.1:0-2853 GCA_044376275.1 Chthoniobacteraceae bacterium
ACCAGCGGCGCGACGGAAGCGGCTAATGCTGTGATCGCGCATCTCAGTAGCAAAATTTCCTCCGTGCTCGCAGTCTCCGCGATCGAGCATCCATGCGTGATGGAAGCCGCCGAACGTTGGTTTAAGGGGAGACTCGAAATCATACCGGTCGATTCCAACGGCATCGTACGAATGGACCGGATACAAGCACTGCTCGCATCGAAAACGATCGGTGCGGTGGCGGTGATGGCCGCGAATAATGAAACAGGTGTCATCCAACCGTGGCAAAATGTGCAGAAACTCTGCACCGAAAACGGCGCGTCGTTTATTTGTGATGCCACGCAATGGATTGGAAGAATGCCGGGTGCGGGGCTGGGCGCGTGTGATTACGTATTCGCAAGCGGACACAAGTTCGGTGCGCCTGTCGGGATTGGTTTTCTCAAGCTTCCGGTTCGCAGCTCGGGGACGACTTTTCAAAGTCTGCTGCTTGGAGGCCCGCAGGAGGACGCCCGCCGCGCGGGCACGCAAAACGTTGCGGCTGCTGCTGCATTCGCAGCCGCTCTCAGGCATCGCGCCTCGCAACTCGGCTCCATCGCCGACCTTCTGGCAATGCGCAGCCGAATCGAATCGCAGCTTCGAGAGCGCATCGACACCGTACAAATCATCGCCGAATGTGAGGAGCGTCTGTGGAATACCATCACCATTCTAGCGCCCGCCACGGCGGACTGCAGGCAGCGCTGGATCGTGCGACTGGATGCGGTGGGAATTGCCGCTTCAAGCGGGTCCGCGTGCGCGAGTGGCAAGGAGAAACCCTCGCACGTCCTGGCTGCCATGGGTCTTGGCGATTGCGCCGACAGGGTGGTGCGCTTCAGTGGCGGATGGGAAACCACTGAAGACGAGTGGCGGCTTGCCGTCGAAGCCTGCATGGGAATCCATCTGGCGAAATCGGGGGCGCATCACCGCTGAAGTCGATCTGCCGTTGCTGTAACCTGAAGTTTTTCGACGGAGAGTGGAGAGCTTCTTTGCCCGTTAACTCGCTCGATCTGAGCCTCAAGATTTGGCGCAATTTTGGGCTGGTATGGATCGGATTTAGGCTGCCCACTTTCAAAAGTACCTCTGGAGAGAGGGAGCCAGTGGTGAGGATTGAACCCACGACCTGCTCATTACGAATGAGCTAAACTCTATTCTGTAAGTGTCTCTTTCTCTGTTATATACTCTGACATGCTTGCGGATTGTTAGGCATACTGGTATCCGATTTTGGCCCAAATTGGCCCAGAACCGTATGCCCGCACAAATCCTGCGCGATCCTTACTTTGAAAGGATCAGCAGAGCTACCTTCTACCGGAATATCTCTGCTAATACTGCATGAAGCAGACCTAAATTTCGCAATGGACTTTCAATACCCCCCTAAAGGTAGTAGCTTCGATCCATGAACGCTGAATTCGCACCACTTTTTGAGTTGAGCTGCGCTGAACGTTTACAGCTTGTCGAAGATCTCTGGGACAGCATTGCCAAAGAGGCAGATCAGATTCCAGTGCCCGAATGGCAAACCGAAGAGGTTGAACGGATCCGGATCAAGGCTGAACAGAATCCTGAATCACTCGAAACTTGGGACTCTGTGAAAGAGTGGATCGTCAAAAATCATGGGTAATCGGATCACGATTACTCCGGAAGCCAAGGTTAAGCTCGCTGAGGCTTTTGAATGGTATGAATCAAAACAAGCAGGGCTGGGGCATGAGTTTTTGCGAGCTTTCTCCGCTTGTTTCTCGCTAGTTCAGCGGCATCCGGAAATCTTTCCGGTTGTGAGGGGTTATCGAAAGGGCTTACCACGGAAGTTCCCGTATACCTTCTTTTACCGATGCCAAGACGCCTCGGTGACTGTTTACCAGATTTTCCATTGCTCCGAGGATTCGCAGAAATGGACTCGAGGTCTTTAGTCCGTCACTGAGCACCCACTGATAGCCCTCAGAAGCTTTAGTTAATCAACAAGGTCAGTCAGCCGATATTCTCAAGTACCCGCCGACGCAGGGCTTTCGAGAGAGAGTCAGCGTGGCGAGTCTCGAATGTAACGGAAATAATGAGATACCAAGGAAGTACCGATGTATCCAAAACCCCTCGCCATCCTTCAGTGCGCCTTCAAATGAGATTCACAAACAACTGTACACCTGCACTTTAGAGAGGGAGCCAGTGGTGAGGATTGAACCCACGACCTGCTCATTACGAAGGACTTGCGGCAAATTTGACATTAACCGGAACCACGTTGCACCACGCGGAATTACTCTGTTGGAGCCATCTTTCCGCCGCCCCTCGCGCGCGCACCGAACGGCACCAAAAGGCCCCATTTTCAATCACCGGGTGATACGCTGGGTGATACGCAATCCATCGGCTTGGCCTAGCTCACACGGCTACTCGCAGGAGCTGAAGAGGAAACCGTGGCGGTCAATCTCGATCTTTGAAAGCCGGAAGTGATCACCCACGGTCATGTTAATGTTCAACGTATTAAGTGAACCGTCGTGCGACGGCAGGATGCCGCAGGGCCATGAGGAAACGATGCCTGAAGATGATATGCCGATGCGGAAGGGCTTCATGGCTCTGTTAGACTTGCTTTTATTTGTGTAAGGTCCGGACGGCGTCCGGGGCGTGGTTCCAAAACATATCAGCGCATTCGCATCTGCCTGTCGTTGGGTATATGTGGCTCCCCCCGACACATCGGTCGCGAATTACCTGAACCCATCCTTCGACTTTTTCAGCTTCGGTCTCATATCGCTCCACTTCGTATCCTGACTTAATTTCCAAATGCCTTCTGAGAAAATAGGAGAGAAAATCCGCAACCTGGAGAAGATGAACTTCCTCGGAATCACCAAAATATGGAAC
>JBILLC010000100.1:0-6671 GCA_044376275.1 Chthoniobacteraceae bacterium
GTCATCCGAACGGAAAATCTGCCGATCTTTACGCGCGAATCATGTCGATTCCGCCCTTCATGTAGAAATTGCCCTCTCCGACATCATCATGCTTGCCGTCGAGAATCTCCCTGAAGCCCCGGATGGTCTCAGAAATCGGAACGTACTGTCCCGGCGTTCCAGTGAAGACTTCCGCCACATGAAACGGTTGGGAGAGGAAACGCTGGATCTTGCGAGCGCGGAAAACAGTGAGCTTGTCCTCTGGTGACAACTCATCCATCCCGAGAATTGCGATGATATCTTGAAGATCCTTGTACCGCTGCAGAACGCGCTGCACACCGCGAGCGACCGCATAGTGCTCCTGTCCCACGATTTCAGGCGCCAGCGCCTTGGAGGTGGAGGCAAGCGGATCAACCGCAGGATAAATTCCCAATTCCGCGATCGAGCGCTCAAGCACGATCGTCGAATCCAAGTGTGCAAACGTGTTTGCCGGTGCGGGGTCCGTAAGGTCGTCTGCGGGCACGTACACGGCTTGGAAGGAAGTTACGGAGCCGTTCTTCGTCGAAGTGATGCGTTCCTGCAACTGACCCATTTCTGCAGCAAGCGTTGGCTGATAGCCTACCGCCGATGGCGTGCGGCCCAGAAGAGCAGACACCTCGGAACCGGCCTGTGAAAAGCGGAAGATATTATCCACAAAGAGCAGAACGTCCTGATTTTTCTCGTCGCGGAAATATTCAGCCATCGACAGAGCTGAGAGCGCGACGCGCATGCGGGCTCCTGGAGGTTCATTCATCTGGCCGTAAACCAGAGCGACTTTGGATTCTTCGATCTTGTCGAGTCGGATGACCTTGGAGTCCGCCATTTCATGATAAAGATCGTTGCCCTCGCGTGTACGCTCACCCACACCGGCGAAGACCGAATAACCACCGTGCCCCTTCGCGATGTTGTTAATGAGTTCCATGATGACCACGGTCTTTCCGACTCCCGCGCCACCGAACGCCCCGACTTTTCCACCCTTGGTGAAAGGGCAGATTAGATCGATGACTTTAATGCCTGTCTCCAAAATCTGTGCCTTTGTGTCCTGATCCACAAGCGGGGGAGCGGGGCGATGAATCGGATAGCGCTTGGTGTGCGGCACTGCACCGCGCTCATCGGTGGGATCACCCGTTACATTGAAAATTCGGCCCAGCACGCCCTCGCCAACAGGGACCGAAATGGGCGCGCCGGTGGCGGTCACCTTCAGCCCTCGCTTGAGGCCTTCGGTGGAACTCATCGCAATTGAGCGGACCCACGAGGATCCAAGGTGCTGTTGCACCTCCAAAACTAATTTCGTGTTCTCACCATTGACGTCGAAATGAATTTCGAGCGCCTCCAGCAGCTTGGGCATTACGCCGGTGGCGCTGAAATCGACATCTACGACGGGACCGATCACCTGAACGATTGATCCAACGTTTGCTTGGGTTGCGTTTTGTTCGGACATGGGACTGTATTTTTAAATTAGTTGAAATTATGAAAGCACCATCTGCGCGGTTGCGATTTCGAGGATCTCGGTGGTGATACTCGCCTGCCGGATTTTATTATATTCAAGCGTGAGATCCTTGATGATCTGCTTTGCGTTGTCGGTCGCATTTTTCATCGCCACCATCCGGGCTGAGTGCTCCGAGGCGCGACTCTCAAGAACCAAGTGGTATATCTTGAAGAACACAAAGTGCGGGAGCAGTTCATCAAGAAGCGTGTCCTTGTTTGGCTCGAGCAAGTACTCAGCAACATCGGGCGGCGCAGCTTTAGAGTCGCTGGTCTCCTCGTTTTTTCCATCAAGCGCCGTTGCTCCCAATTCGAAAGAGTGAACAGGTGCAACGATACGTGTGCTTGGAATTTGAGTTAGGGTGTTAATGAAGTCGGAGTAAGCCACCGTAATACGGTCCACCTTGCCCTTCATGTATTCCTCTAAGCAGAATTTTGCGACTGTCTGCGCATGGTAAAAACTGAAGTTGTCCTTCAAGTCAAATTCAGCGATCACCGAACGCTTTGAGCGAACCAAAAACTGCGCGCCTTTTCTGCCGACACAGACAAAGTCGGTTTTGTCGGGATCGAACTGGGAAAGCTCGCGAAAAAGATTGGTGTTCAGAGCTCCGCAGAGGCCTTTGTCGGTCGACAGAACCAGCACCAACTCCCGCTTCACCTCCCGAGAATCCATGAGAGGATGCGGAGCCCTGTCCTCATCACCCAACATGTCAATGAAAGGACGGAGCAAGCGCGAGAGTTCCTCGGCATACGGGCGACTAGCGATTGCGGCCTGCTGAGCCCTGCGCATTTTTGACGCAGCGACCATCTGCATCGCCTTTGTGATCTGCGCCGTATTTTTCACCGACTTAATGCGTCGGCGGATGTCTCGAGTGTTGGCGGCCATGTGGCGTTTTGAGTCTGTTGAAAACCGGAACTTTCCTTGAACCTATTTGAAGAACCTACTGGGCCTTATAGCCCTGCTTGAATTCAGCCAACGAGGTCTTGAGGTCCTCGGTGATGGCGTCGTCCACCGCTCCCTTGTCACGGATTTTTGCCAACACCGCCTCCTTGCGAGTCGTGAAAAAATCTTGGAGTTTGTTTTGAAAATCCTTCACCGAAGCAACTGGTACATCATCAAAATGACCGTTTTGAATGGCCCACAGGGTGGAAACCTGCAACTCGACCGGCATCGGGTTGTACTGCGTCTGTTTAAACAGTTCGACGATGCGCTGACCACGGTCCAACTGTGCTTTAGTTTTGGCGTCAAGATCCGATCCGAACTGCGCGAAGGCCGCCAGCTCACGAAATTGCGCGAGGTCGCCCTTGATCTTGCCGGCAACCTGCTTCATTGCCTTGATCTGCGCGGCAGAACCAACGCGACTCACCGAGAGACCCACGGAGACCGCCGGTCTCACACCTTGGTAGAACAGATCCGTCTCGAGATAAATCTGACCGTCCGTGATCGAAATCACGTTGGTTGGAATGTAAGCGGAAACGTCGCCCGCCTGAGTTTCAATAATCGGCAGCGCCGTCAGAGAACCGTCACCACTTTTTTCACTCAAACGAGCGCTGCGCTCAAGCAAACGGGAGTGCAAATAGAACACATCACCGGGATACGCCTCGCGGCCCGACGGACGCTTCAGCAGCAGTGACACCTGCCGGTAAGCAACGGCGTGCTTGGACAAGTCATCGAAAACAATGACCGCATCCATTCCGTTATCCATGAACCATTCACCCATCGAGCAGCCGGCGAACGGCGCGAGGTACTGATTGGTCGCGGTATCGGATGCGGGAGCTGAAAGCACGATGGTATACTCCATCGCGCCTGATTCCTCGAGCACCGCCACGGTTCTCGCGATGTTTGCGTTCTTCTGGCCCACGCCGACGTAGATGGAGTACACCGGTCTGAATCCTGGCTTGCCTGCGTTCAGCTTGTTGGTGCGGGCGTTATTAATGATGGTGTCGACAGCAATCGTGGTCTTCCCCGTCGCGCGATCTCCGATGATCAACTCGCGCTGCCCGCGACCGATTGGAATCATCGCATCAATGGCCATGATGCCGGTCGTCATCGGCTGACTCACCGAGCGCCGTTTGATGATGCCGGGCGCGATTTTTTCAACCGGATACTGCTTGGTCGAGTGAATCGGTCCTTTGCCGTCAATAGGCTCACCAAGACTGTTCACAACGCGCCCCAGCAATTCCTTTCCAACGGGAACAGACAAGAGTTTCCCCGTGGTACGGACTTCCATCCCCTCGGTCACGGCCCTGTCTTCTCCGAGAAGAATGGCGCCAACTTCAGTTTCCTCAAGGTTCAAGGCGATCCCGTACAGTCCGCCAGGGAACTCGATCATTTCATTGAGCATCACATCGCTCAGTCCCTCGATGCGCGCAACACCGTCACCCACTTGTCGCACAATACCGACATTGGAACGCACTGCTCCGGTCTTCATGCCCGAGATCGTGGCTTCTATTTCTTGGAGGATATTACTCATTTGTTTAAACGTTGGTTTTTAAAATTCAGGGGGTAATCAGACGGTTCGCGCTCCGGATTCGGCGCGGAAATCCGCGGTTTAGTGTGCGAGATCAGCTTCAAGTCTCGTGAGTCGCTCCCTCACATTTGAATCCAGCAAATCGCTTCCCACGCGGATTCTCACGCCGGCAATCAAATCAGGATTCAGAGAAAAATGCGTTTCAACATCAGCACCAAAACGCTGGCGCACTGCTTTTGTAAGCGAATCCCTGCCTTCAGCGTCGATCGGACTTGCGGTCTGGATGAGTGCAGTTTTTCTCTCAACTTCAAGCCGCACCAAGCGATGGAATTCGTGCAGCATCTGCGCGTAACCGGCAGGACGCTTGCTGGAAACTTCAGCGAGAACACGAGACACTTTAGAATGATCCAGAGTGCCACCAGACATGCAGGCCTTCGCCAGTGATTTCGCACCCAACCGCGCTTCTTTGCTGAGTTTCATCTGTTCGGAAGAATTATCGAAAGGTTTAAGCAGCAAGTTCCCGACTCGCTTCGTCGGTAAGCCTGCGCTGATCATCATCGGTGAGCACTTTACCGGCGACCTTGGCAGTGGTGCGCACCACCAGGCCGGCGACCTCCGAACGCAACTCCGCAAGCATTACTTCGCGCTCCCGCTTGATGTCCGCGCGAGCTTTCGCGATGAAAGCTTCCGCCTCAGCCTTTGCCTGTTGCATCTGTTTCTCCTGAAACTCCAAAGCGGCAATCTTCGCGTCCTCCACCAGTTTGTGCGCGCCTGAGGAGGCCTGCACCACGATCTCGCTTGCCCGCTTCTCGGCGTCGGCAACCTGAATTTTGAGAGCAGCCGCCTCCCGGTATGTGGCCTCGATCCGCTGGCGGCGATCTTCCAGAACTTTAAGAATCGGGTGGTAGGCAAACTTGTAGAGGACGGCGCAAACGATCGAGAAAGACAGGATTTGCGCGACAAAAGCCCAGGAGTTGAATCCAAAGGTTTCCCCCATGGCGCGGGCGGTATCCGTGATGCTGGCCTGGGGTGCTGCTGCGAGAAATGCGGCGAAAATCATAAAACGTGTTTGTACTTAAACTCTTCGGCAATGGAGCAGCAGGAGGCATTGCACCCCCTGCGCCCGCAAGCTCGTTACTTCGCGAGGAAGATCGCGAAGAAGACGATACCTTCGGCCAATGCCGAGCTGAGGATCGCCTGAATGAGAATGGGCGTGGCTGCCCCTGGGTTGCGTCCCACTGCCTCCGATGCCTTGGATCCGATCAGTCCCACTGCAAGAGCGGAACCGACAGCAGCGAGGCCGATGTGTACGTTGCCTGCAATTTCAGCGATGGTTGTAATGTTCATGGTTTTTGTTTTTTTGGGTTTGTCTCACACGCAACCCCGCAGGCTTGCCACGGTCAATTGCGTGAAATTGGTTAGAAAAAAATACGAGACTGGTCGGTCTAAAAGCACACGGTGGACAACGTGATTCTCGAAAGGGAGCTCTAAATTGGCCTAATGATGCGCCTCCCCGTGATCATCCCCGTGGGAACAAATCAATAATGTAAAAATGGCCGTCAGCAGCATGAAGACCAGCGCTTGAACAAAGCCTACCAGCAGCTCCATGAAATAGAACGGAACTGGAATCAACGGAGCGAGCGCAGGCACGAGATTTGACATGGCTTCCAGCATTGTCTCGCCCGCGAAAATATTGCCGTACAGACGGAAGGAGAGCGAAACCGGTCGAAATAGAATCGAAACCATTTCGAGCACACCGACGCAAAGGAACACCACGACCATAAGTAGCTTCATGAAGCCCTTCGAGTCACCACGCGGCCCGAAAATGTGGAGCAGAAATCCACCCACGCCATTCGCACGTAAGGCCCAACCGAACCACGCTCCAAAGAATATGACCGACATCGCGAGCGTTAGATTCAAGTCTGCGTTCGCACCGCGCAAAAGCGGACGGCTAATATGGTGAAGGACTCCAGTTTCGTCAGGCACTCCCCATCCGACGGTCCCAACGCCCGGAATGAGTCCGAACCAATTCGTCGTGATGATGAAGATAAAAGATGTTGCGAAAAACCAATAGGTTTTCGCAGTGAGTTCACGGCCAAGAACACTTTCCAAGAAGTTCCTGAGGCTCTCGACCATCCATTCCACGAAGTTTTGCAACCCCTCCGGAGTTTCTTTCATGCGCCACGTTGCGAGCCGCGCCACTGTGATGATCAAGAGGGTCACCAACCAGGTGACCAACATGGAATTACTCACAGGTAACGGGCCGATGTGAAAGAGCACCGGCGCTGCCTGCGGAAGACTCGCATCCGCATGAGCAGCGTGCGCTGCATCAGCTGCGAATGCGCTGCCGCCAAAAAAAACGAGAACACTGGAAGCCTGCAAGGAAGCTTGCCGGCTCAGGCGCCTCAAAACGTTTGTCAAAAAGTGGAACATCTTCGGAAAATACAAGGGAACTACCTGCGGTACCCGCAGCTAATCGCACCGGAGTAGGAAACGTTACGCCTAAGCAGCGGGGTCGACTAGGAAACCCAAACCCGTAGGAAGCCGCAAGGACTTTGTGAAAAATTTCACAAGCCGCGGGTCCTCGCGAATAGCCACCCGATTTAAGACCAGACAACTCGAGGTCAAACCACGGCCGTACCCACAATCTCCCCGAGCCGCCTCTTCATTGCCTCCAGCCCGTCGGACTTCAAGCCG
>JBILLC010000280.1:0-4022 GCA_044376275.1 Chthoniobacteraceae bacterium
TCCACAGCTCCCTCCAAGTCCGTTTTGTTGGCGATAATGACCCAAGGCCGATCGGAGAGGCTGGAATCATACAGGTCGATTTCCTTCCTAAGATTCTGGAGGTCAGAAATGGGGTCGCGCCCCTCACTGCCTGCAGCATCCACAACGAAAGCAAGGAGCTTACAACGCACAATATGACGCAAGAACTCATGGCCAAGCCCGACATTTTTATGGGCCCCCTCGATCAACCCGGGAATGTCGGCAACGGTGTAGCGCTCAAACTCGGGGAGTTTCACCACACCAATATGCGGCGTCAACGTGGTGAAGGGATACGAGGCGACTTTTGGGTGGGCTGCTGAAATGCCGGTGAGCAGTGTGGATTTCCCCGCATTGGGGTAGCCAACCAGTCCGATGTCGGCGATGGTGCGCAGTTCGAGGTAAAACAACCCTGACTCGCCCTCTTCGCCGTAGGTGAACTGAGTGGGGACCCTGTTCTGGGAGCTTTTAAAGTGCACATTCCCCAGCCCCCCTTTTCCGCCTTTGCAAAGGACAAATTCCTGACCGGGCTCCGTAAGGTCGGCAATAAGCTCCGTTTCCGGAGCTTCGTCCTCCGGGGCACTTGCCTCAGGTTCGTGCTCGGGCGACTTTGATAGATCCACAAATGTGGACGAGGTGCCGTAGCGCACGGAGGCCTCGAGTTCGTCACTGGATTTCTTCGAAGGCAAACGGAATACCAAAGTGCCGACCGGCACGCGGCACACCTTGTCCTCGGCGGATTTGCCATAACACTTTTTGCCCATGCCGTGCTGACCGTGGTGGGCGCGCAGAATAGGTTCGTAAAAGAAATTGGTAAGATTGTCCGTATGCACGTCAGCACGCAGGATGATGGACCCACCCCTACCTCCATCGCCACCGTCGGGACCGCCTTTGGGAACAAAAGCCTCGCGTCTGAATGAAACGCAACCGTTTCCTCCCGCACCGGCATAAGCCTCGACTCGAATATGATCAACAAACATGGGGCGATTTTTGACTGAAGCTCAACTGAGCGCAGATTTTCGGGCTTGCAACAGTTCGCTGTAAAGCCGGTGGGTCTTGGCCGCAATGGAGGACCATGAAAAATGCTCTTGAGCTCTTCTGCGTCCCGCTGCGCCCATTTGAACGCGAAGAGGCTCGTCGCTCATTAAACGATTCACGCCCGCCGCCAAGCCCCTTTCGAACGCATCAGCGTCCTGAGGCTCGAAAGTGCCCGACTTGAGAGCGAGCGGCACTAGAATCCCAGTTTCTTCAGGGATGACGACCTCAGGGATTCCGCCGATCGCGCTCGCCACGACGGCGGTCTGGCATGCCATCGCCTCCAGATTAATGATCCCAAAAGGCTCGTAAACCGACGGGCAGCAGAAGACGGCAGCCCTCGAATACAGTGCGATCAAATCCTGCTTTGCGACCATGGCCTCAACCCAAATCACGCTGCCGTGCAGAGTCTGCGCCTCATCCACTTTCCGGCGCATTTCAGCAGCGATCTCGGCCGTATCAGGCGCACCTGCGCACAACACTATCTGAAAATCCTTACCCATGTGACGAATGGCATTTGCCAGATGGAGGATACCCTTCTGCCGTGTGATTCTTCCGACAAAAAGCAGGTACGGCCGCGCCGGATCGATGCCGTACTTTGCCAGAACTGCGTCCGCATCCACCGCCTTGAACTCGTCTAAATCAATTCCGTTGTGTATCACGCGAACCTTTGATTCTGGCACGTCGAAAAGGCGCAATACATCGGCCTTGGTGTCAGCCGAGACTGCGACGACAGCATCCGCCAACTCAATTGCGGTACGCTCAACCCAACAACTGAAATCGTAACCACCGCCCAGTTGCTCGCGCTTCCAAGGTCTGAGGGGTTCGAGAGAATGCACCGTCAGAACCAACGGAATTCCGTAGTTTAATTTTGCAAGAATCCCACCGAAGTGAGTGTACCAAGTGTGCAGATGAACGATGTCCGCATCGACACCCGCGCTGTTCCAATCCAGGCAGCGTTCAAGTGCGGTGAAAACCGAGTGCAGCGGCCGCGGGGCACCGTATTGTGATGCGTCAACGCCATAAGCTGTGGCTTTGAGAGACTGCTCATTGACACGCAAATCACGTCCATCAGAGCCAAAGCAGCGAACCTCCACCTCCATCAAACGCGAGAGTTCCCTGGTGAGGTAATCAACGTGCACGCCAGCCCCACCATAGATGTTCGGTGGAAACTCATTTGTTAAAATCAAACTTTTCATGTCCGTTCTCTGCATTCACCTCCGGCACAGATTTTCATTAAGGCAAATCCCCAAAAACAACCGCTGATGGCTCTTCCCAGCAAAAGAAGGGGCGCGTTCCGCCTTTGACGGAACGCGCCCCAAGCAAACTCAAGGTGACCCCGGGGGACAAGCGTTCAGTGAAGAATCGCTGCGACCTCGCGATCGGATGTTTATGCCTCGACCTCTACACCCATTTGGCGAGCGGTTCCCGCGATGATGCGGATGGCAGCAGCTTCCGTGCGTGCGTTCAAATCCTTCATCTTGCGCTGAGCTATTTCGGAGATTTGCTTTTTGGACAACTTGCCAACCTTGGTTTTGTTGGGTTCCTTCGAACCAGCAGCGATGTTGAGCGCTTTTTTGATGAGAATCGCCGCAGGCGGCTGCTTGGTGATGAAGGTGAAGCTCTTGTCCTTGTAAACGGTGATCACCACGGGAAGGATTTCACCCGCCTGCTTCTGGGTCGCGGCGTTGAACTCCTTACAGAAGCCCATAATGTTCACCCCGTTTTGACCCAGTGCGGGACCGATTGGAGGGGCTGGGTTGGCAGATCCTGCAGGGATCTGCAGTTTGATAGTTGCTACGATTTCTTTAGCCATGGTCGTTGTTCCTTATTTGTAAAATGTGTGTTTAGGCCTTCGGTGCGTGCGCTAGAATCAATCCGTTCAAGCCCGCTCTACCTGCCAGTATTCAAGATCCACGAGAGTATTGCGGCCAAAGATGCTAACCGATACCCGCAACTTGCCGCGCTCTGGGTCGATTTCCTCGACGACACCGCTCTGGTTTTCAAACGGACCGTCTGCCACTTTGACCGTTTCACCAATCGAGAAGGAAATCTTCGGTATGACACTCTCTTCTCTTTCGCGCACCTGATTGAGAAGCGCCGCGACCTCTGAATCACGCATCGGGATTGGCTGATCCTTGGTTCCTGCGAAGCCAATCACGCCGGGCGTGTCCTTGATAAAATACCAAGTCCGATCCACCAGATTCACTCTCTTTGAATCTGTGGGATCGTCAAAGAGCCACATGTTGACGATCAGATAGCCTGGAAAAAACTTCCGCGTGGATTCGGTTTTCTTACCACGCTTGACCTCGGAAACACGCTCCGTTGGCAGGATGACTTCATAGATGAAGTCCCCCATTTCTTCGGTCTTCATCCGCTTCACGAGATTGTCACGTACCTTCTGTTCCTGTCCGGAAAGGACGTGGACCACAAACCACTGCTTGCGCTTTTGTTCTTCAGTCATGGCTTACTTAGTTACTGTGCCAACCAAGCTCATCATCACCAAGTCCCATAGCGAAACAAAGCCGCTCAGCAAGAGCATGGCCACTATGACAACGGTCGTGGAGTCGATCAGCTCGCGATACTTTTTTACGCCGCGTTCCTGCGGGTCCCAAGGCCATGAAGCCTTCTGGAGTTCGGCCTTTACTTCCGAGAAAAATGTTCGTGTTTTGGCAAGCATCTGGAGAGGGGTAGAAGGAATTCGGGTCAGGGTTTTGAACCGCAGGACTGAAGTCCGCTGAAAGTGATAAAAAGGAGCACGGCAGGAGGGACTTGAACCCCCAACAAGCGGTTTTGGAGACCGCTGCTCTACCAATTGAGCTACTGCCGTTTTTCACGGCTCATTGTTTACTGAGCTGAAATTAAACTCCTACCTATGAGGGTGAAAATTCCCCGCGGCCTTTCGACCGGGGGAACGTTTCAGAATGAATATTAATTCTCTCGAGGGGCACTCATTGAAGGATGCCCTCGAC
>JBILLC010000438.1:0-2845 GCA_044376275.1 Chthoniobacteraceae bacterium
CTCAAATTGCGCTTGGGAGCACGCTTGTGGGACTCGTGAGCATCCCGCTCTGGATACGCTTCGGGAATGGTTGGATGGGACACGCCGGATGACTGATTGCCCTCGGGTGGATCCCCTTAATCGATAGCGCCCACAGATGCGTCACAATTCCCCCACCGCAATGTGGATGCGTGCAAGCGCAATGGCCAACCTACCAATTACCGATCCAACTCTTCGCATTCCCTGAAGAATTCGCCACGCTCCACAGGTCGAAGTTGATGTTTCGTCCGGCAGACGCGTCATCGTTGCCTCTTTCAATGAACGCGAGGCGCTTCGTGGAGTAGCCGTAGGGGCTTTTAGTGGAACCGGAGTCCCATGGGTCACGGATGTAGGCAATGCTCGAGCCCTCCATTCGCAACTGGACCGCCTTGAACTCCATGTAGACTTGGGGCGGATTATCAACGCCGTCATTCGCATCCGACTTTCCGTTGGCGTTGGCATCACCGGAAATCATTTTGTAAAAAGCAAGATTGGCAGGGATGTATGTGGTGGGCCCGCCATCGCCACTTGAGGAAAGCATATCCGACTCATCCGAGCGCGGATAAACTGCGTTGTCAGTCTTGTACGCTTCTGCCGCGGCAGCCATTGCGATGACTTCCGTGGCGCAACGGGAGCGCGCCGACTTGTTACTCGCGTACCGTTGAATCCCCAAGACCAGACCCATGAGGGAGCCCGCCACGGCGATCGCGGTCATCAACTCGATGAGCGTGAAGCCATCCCTGAGTTTTAAATTTCTCTTCATGCAGTCCTTGGTTCTCTCGATGGGATTTTGTCTAGCTCGTGGCATTGCCCATATTTTTGAGCAGTTCAACCATTGGCATAAACAGGGCTACAACGATGGTCCCCACGACAACTGCAAGGAACACGATCATGAGTGGTTCGAGCAAGGCAGTCAGAGCATCCACAGTGCTGTCCACTTCATCGTCATAGACCTCCGCGATCTTTAAAAGCATGTCCGGCAGCTGCCCTGTTTCCTCACCCACATCGACCATCGAAATCACCATCGCGGGAAACACTCCGCTCGCCTCCAACGGAGTCACAATGGACTCCCCTTCCTTGACCGCGTCGTGCACTTTCATGACAGCTTCCGCGACGATAGAGTTTCCGGCGGTTTCGCGCGTGATCAAGAGCGCCTGCAAAATCGGAACGCCGCTGGTGACCAACGTTCCGAGCGTGCGCGTGAAACGAGAGATGGAACTCTTGCGCATCAAATCGCCGAAAAGCGGAAGTTTGAGGACGGTTTTATCGATCAGGACACGACCTTTTTCCGAGCTGTTAAGACTCTTCCAGCCCACAACTCCACCGATTGCGATGAGCACCAGAATGTACCAGTTGGAAACGGCGGTCGCGCTCAGGTTCACCACAAACCGAGTCAAATCCGGCAGCGGCTTGTTCCCGAGCAAATCCTTAAAGATCTGCTCGAACTTGGGCACGATGAAGG
The DNA here is from genome assembly GCA_044376275.1 of Chthoniobacteraceae bacterium. Classification (GTDB taxonomy): domain Bacteria; phylum Verrucomicrobiota; class Verrucomicrobiia; order Chthoniobacterales; family Chthoniobacteraceae; genus Chth-196. Next base: position 1,481 of record JBILLC010000438.1, read on the forward strand.
TGAGCAAGAATACAAGGATCAGCATCGCGATTCCGAGCACGATGACCGGGTAGGTCATCGCCGATACGACCTTATTTTTGAGCTTCTGAGCCTTTTCCTGAAACTCAGCCAAGCGGTTCAGCACCACTTCCAATACCCCGCCCAACTCGCCCGCTTTCACCATGTTCACAAACAAACGCGAGAAAACGCGCGGATGCTGTCCAAGCGACTCAGAAAAAGTGCTGCCTCCTTGGACTGACTCTGAGAGGTTCAAAATAATGCGGCGCAGCACCTCGTCTTTTTCCTGCTTGCCCAGAACCTCCAAGCCCTTGAGTAGCGGCAGTCCAGCATCGATCAAAGTCGCAAGCTGACGCGTGAAAATCATCAAAAGCTTGCTGTCTACGCTGGTCTTCGCAAACAGCTTGAATCCGCCGCCTTTCTTCTTGGCACCGCCCTTCGCCGCAGGAGCCGCGTCTTTTCCCGGAGCCGCAGACGCCCCTGAGGACTTGTTCGACGCCGTGACACTCGTCGCAAAAAGCCCGTTTTTGCGAAGCGCCGCGGAAGCCTCTCCCGGAGAGCCCGCATCGATGGAACCCCGCGTTTCCTGACCACGCGAATCAAGCGCTACGTAATCAAATTTTGCCATAAATCTAGGGGTATTTAGGGTGTTATCGGCTTGAGACATTCAGGGCCCGGACTCAGGTCACGGTCTTTGCCCTTTCGCTCTGCCCTTATTAAAGAAGGTCTTAGGTATATTTGAGAACTTCCTCAATGGAAGTCTCTCCTTCAAAAATACAACGCAAACCGTCCTCCCTCAAGGTGGCCATTCCGAGTTCGATCGCCTTCTGCTTCAAAACCACCCCCGGCGCCCGCTGATTGATGAGTTCCCTGATCGGCTCAGTAACGTCCAACAGCTCGTAAATCCCTTTCCGGCCGCGGTATCCGGTGTTGTTGCACGCCGGGCACCCTGATCCGTAGTAGAAAGACTTGTCCCCAATCTCGTGCGGCGACAACCCCAACTGCTTCAATACCGCCTCGGTTGGCTCGTAAGGCGTGGAGCATTGCTTGCAAACCTTCCGGATGAGTCGCTGACCGAGGACTCCCTCGAGGGACGCCGAAATCATGAAGGGTTCGACACCCATGTCGATGAGTCGTGTGACCGCTCCGGGCGCATCGTTGGTGTGCAGAGTGGTCAGCACCAAGTGTCCTGTGAGAGAGGCTTGGATCGCAATTTGGGCGGTCTCCATATCCCGGGTTTCCCCGACCATGATGCGGTCTGGGTCCTGACGCAGGAACGCCTTGAGCACCTTTGCAAAAGTCAGGCCGATCGCCTCGTGCACGGGCACTTGGACAATCCCATCAATATCAAATTCAACGGGGTCTTCC
>JBILLC010000039.1:0-9325 GCA_044376275.1 Chthoniobacteraceae bacterium
AATGCTGGGCCGCATTTGCTTTTCCCTCGCAGTATTCGCGCTCCAGTGCAGTGAAAACCCTGCTCAAGAAAGCCGCGCCCTGTCTTTCGATCGCCTTCGCGATCCGATCTACATCCACCAGATCCATCCCAATCCCCAGCACGCGTGATGACGTATTAACCTTCATCATGCTGGACGTCGCATCAGTTCGAGCATTTCAGCAACCGCCCTTTCAAGACCAACAAAAACCGAACGACTCACAATTGAATGCCCGATATTAAGGTCTTCCAAATGCGGAATCCTGCGAACGAGGGCAATATTGGTGTAGTTGATCCCGTGCCCCGCGTTTACCTGCAGCCCCAACGCATGGGAGTGGCCTGCTGCATCGGCAAGCCGGGACAACTCACGGTGCTGTGCCTCGCCTTGAGCGTTGGCGAATGCACCTGTGTGAAGCTCCACCATATCAGCCCCGATCCTCGCAGATGCCTCCACTTGTGCAAAGTCCGGCTCGATAAACATACTGACGCGTATCCCAACACCCTTTAGTTGCGCGACCGTCCTCGCTAGCGGGATTTCTTGCGCCACCACATTGAGGCCGCCCTCGGTCGTAATTTCTTCGCGCGTCTCAGGAACCAAGCAGACTTCGTCGGGCGCCAGATCGAGTGCGATGCCGAGAATCTCCACGGTGTTTCCCATCTCAAAATTCAGCCGGGTCCGGATGCCCTTGCGAATCCGAAAGACATCAGCGTCCTGAATATGACGACGATCCGCGCGCAAATGCACTGTGATGCTCTGCGCACCGGCCGCCTCACATGCCAGTGCGGCGGATAGGATGTCAGGCTCGCAGTTGTGCGATTCCAACATTCCCGGATACCTCGCCTGCCTCAGCGTAGCGACGTGATCGATGTTGACGCCAAGCTTAAGCATCATGGTTTGAACAAGAATTCCGCATCAGCTCTACGTCGCTCCTAGTGTTTGAAATGGCGCACTCCGGTAAAAATCATGGCCATTCCACGATCATTCGCCGCGGCGATCACCTCTTCGTCGCGCACCGAGCCACCCGGTTGAATGGCGCAGGTTGCACCGGCTTCAGCCGCAGCAATCAGTCCGTCCGCGAATGGGAAAAAAGCGTCGCTGCCAACAGCACTTCCCTTTAACGAAAGCCCCGCGTCCTTGGCTTTCCAGACAGCAATTCGAGACGAATCAACCCTCGACATTTGTCCCGCCCCGATCCCCAAAGTGCGGTCTGAGGAAGCGTAAACAATTGCGTTACTTTTAACCTGCTTGACCACGCGCCACGCGAAACGCATTGCAAGAAGTTCTTGCTCGGTCGGAGCACGCTGGGTGACCACCTTTGACATCAAGTCCCCATCCAATTCGTTGGAGCAATCACGACTTTGCTCCAAAATACCGCCGCGCACGGAGCGCAGGATCGTCTCACCGAAAGCGGTCCGGGGTAAATCCGAGAGTTTGCGAATCAGTCTAAGGTTCTTCTTCTTTTGCAAGAGCACGCGCGCTTCTGGATCGAAGTCGGGGGCAATGATCACTTCGCTGAAAATCTCGCCAATCGCGCGTGCGAGAGATTCTGAAAGCACGCGGTTGGTGATGATAATGCCTCCGAACGGCGCTTGTCGATCGGTGGCGAATGCTTTGTCCCAAGCAGCACGCAGATCTTTATCCGACCCAACACCGCAAGGGTTGGTGTGCTTAAGAATCGCGACAGTCGGCTCATCAAACTCCTCGATCAATTCGGCGGCGGCCGAAATGTCCAAAATGTTGTTATACGATAACTCCTTGCCGTGAAGTTTTTGAAAGTGCTCGTCAAACGAACCATAAAGAGCAGCGCTCTGGTGGGGGTTCTCACCGTAGCGCAACCGGGCGACACAGGGCAGAGACAACGAGAGGGAACTGGCAGCCTCCTGCTCTTTGTCAAGGTAGTTGGCGATGGCCCCGTCGTATTTTGAGGTCGTGACAAACACCTTGATTCCAAGCTGCTCACGAAGCTTAAAAGTGGTCGCGCCGTCGTTGTCGCGCATATTTTCAAGCACCTTCTCGTAATCGTTTGGGTCAACAACCACCGTGACGGAACGATAGTTCTTTGCAGCAGAGCGCAGCATCGACGGACCGCCAATGTCGATATTCTCAATCGCCTCTTCAAGCGTCACACCTGGCTTCATGATGGTCGACTCGAATGGATACAAATTCACCACAACTAAATCAATCGGCAGGATGCCGTTGGCATCGGCCTGCGCCTGATGATCAGGGTTGTCCCGGACATACAACAAACCTCCATGCACCTTTGGATGCAGCGTTTTGACGCGTCCGTCCAAAATTTCCGGCGATCCCGTAAACGCAGAGATTTCAGTGGTTGGAATGTCATTTTTTTGCAGCAACGCGGATGTGCCTCCGGTCGACAGAATTTGCACCCCCATGCCGACTAGTTGTCTGGCGAAATCAACCAACCCGGTTTTATCTGAAACGGAGATCAATGCCCTCGTAATTTTCATGCTCCGCTAGGCTAGGAAGGTGAACTGAAACGGTCAACGGCCAACGACACGCCTGCGCAACGAACGCTGTAAATTCTAATCGAACAAGGAACGATAGCCCTGGGGATCAAACTCCACCTCAGAGTATCCAACAGCCCTCAACCCCGATTCAATCTGCGCGATGCAATCCCCTAAACGCGGCATCTCCCCGGGCGCAATCTGCACTTTTGCTCTGGCCGCGATCGGGGTGCCGGTCTGGGATGCGGATGGCTCAGTCAACGCTGACTCCAGATGACGCACCCTGAACACCTTAAATCCAAAGCTGCGCACCCAGTCTTCAGCCGCTTCCACCATTGCGAGCGCGGACGCCGTGACCGGTGTTCCGTGAGGAATCCTTGAAGACAAACACGGTTGTGCGGGCGCATCTGCTGTCGGCAGTCCGAGGCGTCGAGAGAGGTCCCGAATTTCGAGTTTGGTCAATCGCGCGTCCTTCAAAGGCGCGAGGATCGCGTACTCCTGCGCAGCCTGACGACCGGGACGCGTCTGCCGCATGTCATCGAAGTTTTCGCCATAGGCAAGCCCCCGAAAGGAGCGATCTCTGGCGATTTCCTCGAGCTTTGAAAACAACTCTGCTTTGCAAAAATAACAACGGTTAACCGGATTACTAGCGTAGTCTGGATTGCTTAGCTCACCTGTTTGAACGACCTCGACACGAGCATCGATTTTTTGAGCGAGAGCAACCGCATCTGCGAGCGCTTTGCGAGGAAGACTGGCGCTGTCGGCAATGACACCGAGCACTCCTTCACGGCCAAGGACATTGCGGGCCTCAGCGAGCAAATACGCACTATCCACTCCGCCTGAATAGGCGACGAGCAAAGGCGCATGGTGGCAAAGGGAAGCCCGAAACAACTCCAACTTTGCTTCGACTTCGCTCATACAGTCACCCGTGGGTTTAAACTCAAAGTAGCGGCCGATTTTTAAATTTGTACGCGGCGGAACAACTCGTCCAAGGGCAGGCTCAGCCCGATATAAAAGTCCCCGAACTCCGCGTACTTCACGCTGACCGCATCGAAACGCATCTTATAAACGATGTCTTTGATGTAGAAAGTGTCGTGGGCAAAAAGGGTCACACCCCATTCCGCATCATCCAGTCCGGTGGAACCGGTGATGAGTTGCGCCACCTTACCATGATACTGGCGGCCGACACGCCCGTGCCCAGCCATCAACGCTTTTCTCTGCTCGAACGACAACTCATACCAGTTCTGTTCGTGTTGCCGGCGCTTGCTCATCGGATAAAAACAGAAGACCTCCCAATTCGGAAGATTGGGGTAAAGTTTGTCCTTCGCGTACTTCAGCATCCGCGTCTTGAAGTCATCCATGGCTTTTTCGTACTCAGCCGAACCAGGCTCAAGATGCTGCTCCTTTTGGAGGGTGACGGCGTACTCATCCGCAGTGGAGAAGTATTCACTCTCCTCGGTAAGCGATAAAAAGCTGAATACGGGGACAAGGATGTCTGGCCCCAAGCCGAGGCTAAGCCTTTTTTCAAATGCGTTCGCCGTGTGCAGATTCGGCGTTAAAAGCATGAAGCCCAAGTCTGCTTTCGGGGAAACCATCGAGAATACCAACAACTGCGTTTGTTCGGTGGCGCGAATTTCCTGAATCAACTCGGTCAGGGCTGTTTTTGCAGCAATACGTTCCTCGTTGGTGAGCATCGCCCATTGCCCATGCTCGATGCGGTAGAAAAGGTGAAGGACGTGCCAGCCCTTCTCGGGAATGACAGGGGTCACGGTTGGTTGCGACATGCGGCAATCATGCCGCGACTCAGGCTGCGGTCAAGGAAGCCCCGCACCTGTGAGCACGGTCCCTGCACCCATCGGTGTGCCGCGCAAAAACTCAGAAGCTCGGAGCCGCCTCTTACCCTCCAACTGGACTTCGGTAAGCCAGACGGCCCCCTTCCCTGCGGCCACCAGAATTCCCCGCTCTTCAACCGCGAGCACAGTCCCCTCGGGTGCCCCTTCGGACGGAGCGCGACTTTGAATGACAGAAAAAACCTTTAATTTGCGCAACCCTGCGGCGAGTGGAATGCCGGTGTACGCCCCCGGCCACGGATTCATCGCCCGCACCCTTCGATCGACCGCCTCGGGCGAAGTCCATTCAATCAGACCGTTCTCGCGGGACAGTTTTCCGGCGTACGACGCCATTGCCTCGTTTTGGGGAACACGCGGCGCCGCACCGGATTCGAGCAAATCCAAAGCCTGCTCGAGAGCACGCGGGGCGAGATCCGCCAATCGATCGTGTAGACTGCCTCCAGTTTCGCGTCTGCGAATGGGCAGTGTTTGTTCGAGCAAAATATCGCCCGTGTCCAATCCCTCGGCCATGTACATGACTGTCATACCGGAACAAGCATCACCCGATTCAATCGCAGCCTGAATTGGCGACGCACCTCGATATTTGGGAAGCAGCGAGGCATGCAAATTCAAGCACGCAACCGACGGCACTTCCAAAACAACGCGTGGCAGAATCTGCCCGTAGGCAATCACCACCAGTATGTGGGGGGACAAATCACGAAGCCGCCCGACGACCTCCGGTTCCCGGATTCGCGGGGGCTGCATCACAGGGATCCCTGATGCGATGGCGAGTTTTTTAATTTCGGAGAAATGAAGTTCCTGATGCCGGCCGACTGGCTTGTCAGGTTGAGTAACCACGGCTTCCACGCAATGGCGCGAACTCAAAAGCCATCTTAGCGTGGGCAAACCGATGTCGCCGGAGCCCGCAAAAACGAGCCTCATCTGACACCTCCAAAATTATGCATTCTGCCCGAGAATCGCGGAAATAATATCGTGAGCGACCTTGATCGGGGCCTGCGTTGCATCGATGTTGACCACCTGTTTTCCGCCATAGAAATCGAGCACTGGTTTTGACTCGTCTTCGTAGGTCTGCAGCCTGCGGCGAATGGTTTCTTCGTTAGCGTCATCAAAACGATTCTCTTTCAATGCGCGTTTTTTAAGACGGCTCACCAAGGCCTCACGATCGGGACAGCTCAAATGAAAAACGTTCCGCACCTCGAGAAGATCGCTCATGATCTCTGCCTGTCGCACATTGCGTGGAATCCCGTCGAGTACCAGCGAATCGAGGTCAGGCTTGAACTTGTGAAGCCCCACCATGTCTCCAATCACGGCCATCCAAAGTTTCACAGTGATTTCATCCGGCACCAATTCGCCGCGGCTTGAGTATTCAAGGAATGCCTTCCCAATAGGCGTCCGAGTGTCGAGGGTTCGGAAAACATCGCCGCACGCGCAATGGAAGAAACGCGGTATCATTCCAAGAATTTTTCCCTGCGTTCCCTTGCCTGAGCCAGGCGCTCCAAAAATCAGATAGGTGCGGTATTTCATCTAGAGAAGGTTGAGATTCCAAATCATTTTTACGAGTCCAATCCGCGGGCGATCAGCTTGTGGATTCAGATTCATTCGCGACGGGATTTTAAAAATCGCTCGGCTTCATTGCAGCAGCTTGAAGCGTGCGCCTACTGGACGAAACTAGCGCGCACCTTGCTGCATCATCATCATTCCGCCCATCGGCCCCTGCCCCTCCCACTGAGCAGGCCGGTTCCATGGAATGGTGCTGACACTGTCATCGCTGGCACTCTGGGACGAAGCGCAACCGCCAAGCCCGAGAGCCACGCAAGTTAATGAAATGAGAGTGAGTAATCGGATCATACAGAAACGTGCAGGATGAACCTCAGGGCAACGCAAAGGGGTCGGCCTTCGAGGCCGCCGCGGAAACGGGCACCGAGCCGTTCTGCGCCGCAGGGTCGATGTTTGAAGGCATTGGAGCTGTTTCTTTCGGCTTCGGAGGCTTCAAGAAGACGACATTGTCTCCCAATGACACCTCAGGCAGGCCTCGGCCCCGCTTCGAGGGAAGCGGCACCAAGTTCGCGGTGGTCTGCTGCGGTTGAATTTTCGAGACTTTCAATCGAGCAACCGCCTGTCCATCCCGCTGAACTTCCAGCTCGCTTTCCGGAGTCACCCCGTCCGCATCGCCCAAACTAAACACCACAAAATTCCAACCCGCATCGTACGCGATAATTTTGCCGAGGGCATTCTGCCTTTTCTCAATCTTGGCGATCTCGATTTTTTTGGCCTCCTCCACCTTCTTCTTTTTCTCGTTTTCCAACTGGATCGCGAGCTGTTCTGCGCGTTTCTCCTGATCAAGGGCGGCCTTCTGGGCTTTGTCCAACTGATCATTCAGCGCAGCCACCTTAGCTTCCGCCTCCGCATTAGCCTTCGGCGCACTAACTTCGGCCTCAAGCTCCTTGAGTCTGGACTTGGACTTTGCGATCTCCGACTCCTTGGTCTGCAGGTCTTCCTTAAGTTTGGCAATTTCACCCTGCCGAGAGGTCATCTCAGTGCGCACTTTTTCCACCTCGGTCTTCTGATCCTCAGTCGTCTTGGAAAGCTCTCCAATCTTGCTTTCACTCTCCTTTTTGGTTGCGGTCAGTTTCTTGACCTCAGCCTCCAGCGTCTGGCTTTTGGCCATCGCCGTGCGCTTCTCTTCCAAGACGCTTTCCGCCTCCTGTTTGGTCAGAAAAGAGAGGATGCCCGCGCCAAGCGATAAAACTATGGTCACCACCAAGATAATCCGGTTCATTTAAGGGTCTGGGGATTGAGGATTACAAACACGTTCAACGATTCACTCAGCAAAGTGAAGGTTCGAGGCGAGCTGGTTCAGTTCGAGAAAAGATTCCCGGGACCGTTGCCAATCATCTGCCCGAAGCCTGTTGCGAGAATCCTCCCCCCGTACCCCCACCTGTTGCAAGGAGGATGTCTTAAAAATTTCCACGCCCAACATTGAGTTTCGTGCCAAACCCATCATAGTGACCTCGCCGTCAGGGGATGCGGATTTAGGGCGGGCAAACCCCGCCAGGGCCGGAAGGCAGCAACGGTAGTTCGATCCTGTTTGTCGCACACCCCTGGCGGCACTCCCTTTCCTCGGGGTCCTGCACTTGCGGGAGCATTGCTTGGCGGGGACCTCTCACACCCCAGTTGCAGCTCAAAACAGCCCCCTTCAAACACTTTTGTTCATTCCCATCCAATCATGTCTGTTTTTCGTTTCACCAATCTCACTCGGAACCTTGAAATCGGGGCCAACTCCTACCTGTTGGAGATCAACGGCCATAATCTGGTGCTCGACTGCGGAGCCCACCCAAAACAAGAGGGACTCGACGCCCAGCCCCTGCTCCAGTCCCTGAAGGGCAGACACATTGACGCCGCCATCCTCACCCACGCCCACCAGGATCATCTCGGCTCCCTCCCAGTGCTCCTGAGAGACCACCCCGAGACCGTTGTTTTTTCGACGGAACCGACGAGGGAACTGGCTGATGTCATGCTGCACAATTCGGTAAACGTCATGACCAAGCGCCAAGAACAGGGCAGCGGCATCCCCCCCTCTTTCAATCACCGGGAGGCCACGTCTTGTATCAAACGCTTCTTTCCACTCCCTCTAGCCCAGCGATTTAACATTCAAGGGGAACGGCTCGGCGCGAACGAGGAGACAGATTTGTCCATCCAACTCGAGGACGCTGGCCATATTCTCGGCTCGGCTGCGGTCCTCATCGAGGCCGAAGGCAAACGCATCCTTTACACGGGGGATGTCAACTTCCACGACCAATCCTTGATGCGCGCCGCGAGACTGCCGCAGGAGAACCTCGATACCATCATCATCGAGTGCACCCGAGGCGCCACACCCTCGCCCGCCGATTACACGGACCGCACTCAGGAAGAACACCGTTTCGCCGCTGCGATCCGCGAAATTTTCGCCCAGGGCGGAAGCGTTCTGGTACCGGTATTTGCCCTCGGCAAAAGTCAGGAGCTACTGGTCATGCTGCACACCCTCCGCAAGAAGGGGCTCCTGCCTGAATGCCCCCTCTACATCGGAGGCCTGAGCACCAAGCTCACTGAAATCCACGACAAACTGGCCGATGCATCCGTGCGCCAACACGATGGGATGGATCTCATGGAAACGCTTGCGCCGTTTACGATTAGCGGCCGCGAACTAGACCGCCTTCCGATCCGCCCGGGCCGCATCTACGCCCTCTCAAGCGGCATGATGACCGAGCACACCCTCTCCAATATCGTCGCCAGGCAGTTTTTGCCCAATCCCGCGCACGGCATCTTTTTCGTGGGGTACGCCGACCCGGAATCGCCCGCAGGCAGGCTGCGCTCTACAAAACGGGGCGAACCGTTTATGACCGCCCCTGACGCCGAGCCCGAGAAACTCCGGTGCCGGGTCGAGACCTTCGCGTTCAGCGCACACAGCGACCGGGACTCCATCCGAGATTACCTGCAAAAAGCCGCGCCCAAACGCATCATTCTCGTTCACGGAGAGCCCGCCGCCCTCCAGTGGTTCAAGGATGCGCTAACGCCAATGCTTCCAAGCACCGAGATTCTCTTTGCCGAACCGGGCGTCACGGTCGAACTTTGAGCGGGCACCACCCCACGCACCCCGATCGACTACACGTTGCCGACTTGAAACAGTCGCGCGGAGTGATAAAGCGCAGAGATGAACATCGGTTTCAAAGAATGGGCGCTGGTTTGTGAGGCGCTAGCAAGCGGACGACAGAGCATCATCCTTAGAAAGGGAGGCATCGCCGAAGGACGTGCCGGCTTTCGGTTTCAGCATGATGATTTCCTGCTGATGCCGACTCTCTTTCACGAGCAGGTCGCGAAACTCAAGCTCCCTGAGAGCACTCAGATACCCGCATTGAAAGACGGCATCCATTCCCTCTCCCTGCGCGCCACGGTGGAATGGACTCAGGACTTAACCAACTGGGAACAAATTCAAAAACTGGATACCCTTCACAT
>JBILLC010000439.1:0-2840 GCA_044376275.1 Chthoniobacteraceae bacterium
CGTTCGTCGCAGGCTTCGCTTTCTGCTCCCATTCACCAGAGAGTGAGAGGCGTTGCTCCAATTCGCGCAAAGCCGTCAGATACTGCTCGACTCGGTCTTTGTCATTACTGCCGAGCCCGCGTCGAAAGCTGCGCAGGTCTTCACGTACAGCATCTAGGATACTGCCGCGATCCTCAAGTTGCTTCAGTCGCGTCGCGACGGCTTTGGTGTCGCCTTGGATAAACATTTTCCGGAACAAACCTGCGGGGCTGTCCTCGGCTGGCAGTAAAACTCCATCACGAGTCCACGAAAGGCTTCGGTTTGCCTTGTCTATATTCACCCCGAGGTTGAGCGTTGGAAATCGCGTCTGCTGGCCCATCGCCTCGGCGGCAAATTGGTCAAGCGAGATGGTATTGCGAAACCCGCTTCTTGTTGGATCCGGTGCTGCAGTGAGAAAACAGTTTTCTGTGCTGTGACCTCCAGTGACGGCTGGGTGCGACAAGCCGCTGAAAACTGTGAAATCACGCCGAAACGCAGCAAGTTCCTTCAAATACAGCGACCCGGTAAATTCGACGCCTTTGGTCTTCGGGAAAAAATTCTGCGGAAGCACGCCAAGATTGTTTGAGATTAGCAGCATACGCTTTGGGGCTGACGGCTGCTGGGTTCCTCCAAACGCTGACCTCATGCTCTCAAGAATTGGAAGACTCAATGTCACACCGAGCCCGCGCAGAAAGCGCCGGCGCGGAATAAAGTTGCTGACGTATGGTGATTTCATGGAATAGGACTGGCCCCTAAAAAGATTTCGCTAGTAACAAGTGCGTGAATGAGGTCTCGCACCCGGTATCCTCCGGGGGCGCATGAATCGAGCATCGCTTCAAATTCCACTCGATCCGCAAATCGAACCGGCGTTCCGGTTGCATACAGCACCAAGTGCGAGAGAAAGCCTTTTGCGAGCTGTCTGGGATTCGCAGCAAGATGTGTTTTGAGTTCGTGGATATCTTTGAAAGATTCACCGGTAGAAAGTTGTCCGGATGCATCGACAGCCTGCCCAACAAAATAAGTGTATGGATGGCCGGCCGGGTCAATTCCTGTGATTTTGTCTCCGCGCTCCATGCCACGATAACGGTCACGCCATGCGCCCATCACATCGAAGCTTTCCATTGCAAATCCGACAGAATCAAACTTCGCGTGGCACGAGGCGCACGTCTTTGACTCGGTGTGCTTCGCGAGCAGTGCGCGAATGGTTGTTGCACCGCGGATATCGGGTTCAATCGCAGGCACGCTTTTGGGAGGCGGCGGCACTGGCTGTCCGAGGAGCTTTTCGGTGATCCACACGCCCCGCAGCACGGGTGAGGTGGTGGTGCCATTAGCGGTGTGTTTCATCAGCGCTGCCTGCGTGAGCAATCCTCCAAATGGACTTCCTCTCGGCAAAGCAACGCGCTGCATTGTTGAGCCCTTCACACGCGGCAAATCGTAATGCATCGCCAGGCGATCATTTACAAAAGTGAAATCTGAGGCCACCACAGTGCTCGAGGGAAGATCCTCTCGCACCATAGCCTTCACGAAAGCCTGTGTCTCCCGCTCCATGGAGTCCACCAGGTAGTCGTCCTTCCGGTACTCCGGGTACAGTCGCTCGTCAGGGATGTCGCGTCTTAGTTTTCGCAAATCGAGCCACTCGTTTACAAACGCATGCACAAACTGTTCAAAACGTGCATCCTCTATCATGCGATCGGCCTGACCACGCAACACAGTCCGGCTAAGCAAGCGAGCCTCTTTCGCGAGTCCGGCAAGTTCCTCATCCATTCGCGAGTTCCACAGAAAATGCGAAAGCCGGTTTGCGATGGCAAACTGCGCCGCTGAATCTTCTCTTGTCGGTTCAGTGAGGTAGAGACAGTGAGATGAGCAGATCAAGGCTTGGTAGCCTGCGAGCATCGCATCCGTAAAGGAGGCCCCGCCAGCAAGCTTCGCAAGAATCACATTCAAAAATGGCCGGTGCGCTTCATCGCTCATCGGTCTTAAGGCAGCAAGGGATGCGAAACGATACAGCAGCCTCTCTGCATCAGCGGGGGCACCTTCTCCGGGAGGAGTATTATCAAAAAGCACACGATGCGATTCTGGCGGCCAATCGGCTGGCACGATCGGGCCCGTTAGTTCGAGCCATTGGATCGCCACACCGCGATGCCCTTCTGGCGGCATGGGAGGGTAATCATAGAAGAAGCCGCCATCAGTGCGGATAAATGGCACGGGTAGACCGAGAGGACTGTATTCAAAAGTTTCGCCAGCCTTGAGGTGAATAGTGGTTTCAAACTCGCGAGCGTCCGGCTGAAGGTCGATCCAGCCCCCGGTCTCCCTCACGTCGCCAGATACGTCGGGGCCGGATGGCTTGCGCGCACGGAAGCTCATGGGCACCGACTCGTAGGATGGCACGATGCGGAAATCGCGCACCTGCCTGACCGCACGTGCCTTGAACCGCACACGATACGCTCCGCCCTCCCTTGAGATAAATCCTCGCGGATAGCCAAAGTAAGGCCACGTGGCTGACCGGAAGAGGGCGAGCTCAAGCGTGGGGTCATCGCGCTGTTCGGATGACTTTGCTTTTAGCTCAGCTTCAGTGATCGGCACCATCCGACCATCGCGTGCAAAGAACATCGCCTCGGGTCCACCGAACGTGCTTACACTTGGGAACAGCCTAGTACCAGTGAATCGCAGTGTGGGGGCTGCAGCAGGCGGCTTGGGGGCCGCCACCGCGGCACGTAGTGCTGTTTCGGTCGCGTCTAGGTATGCGTCAAGCTGCACATGTGACATATCCAGCAGTGCAGAGACTTTTGTGAACCCGTGTGAATCGCGGTCCTCGGGTAGTT
>JBILLC010000440.1:0-2833 GCA_044376275.1 Chthoniobacteraceae bacterium
AACTGGGACGACATCATTTACATCCGCGACTATCCGGAGGTGTCGGCGGGGCTGAGCATGAAAGGTTTTGTTTGGGCGTGGACGCATCCGCACTACAGCAACTGGCATCCGCTTACCACGCTCTCATTCATGCTGGATTCGACAGTGTTTCAAAAAAACGCCACTGGATTCCACGCACACAACCTCGTGCTGCATGCTGCCGCAACGCTGTTTCTGTTTTTTGCGATCCGCAGAATGACAGGGGCTGTGTGGAAGAGCGCCGCGGCTGCAGCGATTTTTTCGGTCCACCCGCTTCGCGTCGAATCGGTCGCTTGGATCACCGAACGCAAAGACGTCCTAAGCGGGCTTTTCTTGATGATCACACTTCTCGCGTATGCAAAGTATGTGCACCAGCCCTCGGTGCTGCGGATGTTCTGGGTTTGTGTCTGGTTTGCGTGCGGCCTGCTTTCAAAGTCGATGCTGGTGACGCTCCCCGTGTTGCTCTTGGCGCTGGATTTCTGGCCGCTTGCAAGGTTTGGCACGGGATCTGGAGCAGTGAACGCCGATTTGGATGCAAGCGCGAACCGTGCCGCAGTTGCGGGTGTTCCGTGGCGACTTCTGCTGATTGAAAAGCTGCCGCTGCTGGCGCTGTCGGCTGCCTCTTGTGTGGCCACAATTATCAGTATGGATGACCACAGGCCCATGACGCCCCCACCATTTCTTGCGCGCATGGCGTATGTGCCGGTCTGGCTGCTGACGTATCTCCGGTTTTTTCTGTTTCCAACGAATCTCGCCGCCCACTATCCCTACAGCCAAACGGGTCCGGCGCCGACCACAATGGTGCAAGCTTTGGTTCTCGTAGGTCTGATCAGTTACGCCTGCATATTGCTTCGACGCATCTCGCCTTTGCTGCTGATGGGCTGGTGCTGGTTTGTGGTCGCACTTCTGCCTGTCATTGGAATTTTGCCGCCGGGTATTCAAATCATCGCCGACCGCTACACTTATGTTCCGCAGATTGGATTTTCAATCTGCGCCATCTGGGCGCTTGCCGATGGATTGAAGGCTTTGCGCTTTCGCTGGATTTGTCCTGCGATTGCGCTCTGCTGGATTGCAGTGCTCGCGCTGGTTGCACGGATGCAAACTAATCACTGGCGAACAGACGAGGCACTGTGGCGTCACACGGTGGACGTGACCACGAGTAACGACTTTGGAAATGGACAGCTGGGTGACGCCTTTGCCGTGCAAGGCAAACTTGCGGAGGCTGAGCCGTTTTACCGCGAGGCCCTCCGGATCAATCCGAACTTGCCCGGTGTTTTGAACAACCTCGGCTTTGTCTTGCGAAGCCTGGGCAAGCCGATGGATGCGGAGCCGTATTTACGAAAGGCGCTGGAGGTCAGCCCCTGGTTTGTGAACCCTCGGTTCGACCTCGCAGACATTCTGATCGCCAAAAACAATTATGCCGAGGCCGTCGAACAGTTCCGTGAAATCCTTAAGTCGGAACCCAATAATTTCATTGCGAATTACAAGCTCGGAATGCTTCTGAGCGAGGGCGCGGAGAATCTTCGTGATCTGCCCAGTGCGGTGCGGTTACTCATGCGCGCTGGAGAACTCAACCCGCAAACCGCCGAGGTTCAGTTCACCCTCGGCAATGCACTTTTCCGCGCAGAGCGCATTGATGAATCGCTGGACGCTTTCAAGCGCGCGCTTGAGATTGATCCTAAGCACGCGCGAGCGGCGAATAATCTTGGAACTGTCTGCGGCAGGACAAATCGGCTGGCGGAGGCTGTGGAGTATTTTCGGACGGCTCTTCGCATTGATCCAAATTATGCGGATGCAATGGATGGGTTGACCGCCGTGCTATTCCAATCCAAGCAGCACAAGGCCGTCGCGGAAGTACTGCGGGATGCAGTGCAGAAACGTCCGTCTGACTTGCGTCCCATTTACAAGCTCGCCTGGCTGCTGGCGACTGCATTGGATGATTCGGTGCGCGACCCTGTCGAGGCGAGGAGGCTTGCGAATTACGCGATCGAACACGGTGCAAGCAAAGAGCCGCTCCTTTACGATGTGTTGGCCGCCGCGCATGCGGCTGATGGCGAGTTCGTGAAGGCGCTGGAGTCTGCTGAAAAAGCGCTGGAGGTTTTAAGCTCGGTGCCCGGCGCTGCGGCAGAGTTGAAGGCTGCTATTGAGAGCCATGCGGCAGCGTTTCGCGAAGGCAAGCCCTGGCGTGAATAAAGCCGTCGAATCGTTTCTAACCCGATTTTGTGCGGCTCATGGTTTTGTTGTGGATTTTGTAAACACGCTTTTGCGTGTGTTGTTGCGGGGGTCCGCATCCCGAAGCGGGATCTCGGAGTAAACACCCACGTCCGCTCCGGAACTGAAGAGCGCAAAGGGAAGATCCAAACGCAGAGTTTGTACGGCCCCGGGGCCAAGCGTGTTGACGCTGAACTTCGAAACATTGGCAGGCGTTGTGACGCTCAGAATAATGTTATGGAGCGTCGAAGTTCCTTGATTCTGGACATTCACCTCAACCGATCCCGGCGTGGTTCCATCGGATGGAAAGATGACTTGCGACGCGACGGCAGCGTCGTCAATCCCGGGGGTGTCTCTGCGAAAAACGCGCGCGAGATTTAACGCACCCGCGCCGGTTTGCGGGTCGATTCCCGCGGTTCCCGCCTCGTTCAAGTGGGCAAATATCAAATCCAACGCCTCCCGCGCAGGCAGGCGGACACCATCCTTTCCGGCCTTGGTCATCACAGCGGCCACTGCACCAGAGATGATCGGCGCAGACGCCGAAGTGCCTGAAAATTCGACGACAGTTTCGTCCGGATAAGCCGCGTTTACCGCCCAGCCCGGA
>JBILLC010000441.1:0-2832 GCA_044376275.1 Chthoniobacteraceae bacterium
CAAAAACGACTCTGCGCTGAGCGGGCGAGGTGGAGTTGTATAGATGAACAATCGCATTCTTCACCCCCTTCAAAGAGTCGAAAGTTCTCTGAATTAAATCTTCACGTGCCTGTACCAGGACCTGCACGGTGACGTCATCAGGAATCCGTCCGTCTTCGATGAGACGGCGCATGAAAGCAAACTCCGTGTTGGACGCTGCGGGAAATCCGACCTCGATTTCCTTGAACCCGCATTTTAGCAGCGCATCAAAGAGCTCAAGCTTCTGGGAGACGTTCATCGGCACCGCAAGAGCCTGATTGCCATCCCTTAAATCGACACTGCACCAAATCGGCGCACGGTCCAACTTCCGGTCTGGCCATTGGCGGCCAGCCAAGGCTATCGGCGGGTATGCTTTATATTTCTGGCTTGGATCAGCAATCATGACAAGTTTCCTGGCTATACTCGCCCCGAACCGCCACTTAATGCAACCCCGAGTAAGACAAAGCAAAGCTGACTTAAAAAACAAAACCGAATCCATTCTCCTCAAGATTCAGAAAGGCGCTTAGAAATGAGCGCTCAGAAGGTTATTACTCATTAGACAAGCCATGCGAACACTTCGAAAAGCCCTTCGGCTCCTAATCCTGCCACTGGCTCTCTCAACGGCCGCGCTCTCTCAGGAGGCTGGGAAGGAAAATCCCTCCAGTGAGGAGGCGATTCAGACCACCGCCGCGGTATTCCATCTTTTTGAGTCGAAGTGCAACGATTGTCACGGCACACACCTGGTAAAACCCAAGGGCAAGCTCGGGTACATCATGGACCTGAAGAAAATCGCCGCGAACGAAGATTTCATCTCCGGGACTGACCCCTCAAAGTCGGAACTATTTCGGCTCGTAAACGAGGACGAAATGCCTGGAAAAGACAGCGACCACCCCCCCGCTACCGACGCTGAAAAACTGGCTTTACGGCGATGGATCCAACTCGGGGCCCCCACGGAGCTTGGGGAAAAGCTCTCCGAGCGTCAGGCGAAGCTGATGAAGCCTCAACCAGAAAATGGAACGGAGAACGTGCCCCCTGCAAATGCTGAGGTTAGCGACGCCGCTGCAGGACACGCAGGCTTGTCCGATACCAATCCTACAGAGCAAGCCGATGGAGTAAAACCCGCGAAACCTTTCTTCAAAAGACTTCTCGGCTGGATCGGAAAGTTTCACGCGGCGTCGACCCATTTTCCAATCGCTCTACTTTCAATCACGTTGGTCGCGGAAATGCTGGGGTGGTGGACGAAAAAAGATGGATGGCTAACCTGCACCCGCTTTTTATTATTCATTGGAGCACCGAGCGCCGCGGCGACCGCGACATTGGGATGGCTTAATGAGTACTCTGGGGTTTCCACAGTTTATCAACTCCACAAATGGGTCGGCACCTGCACTGCCCTATGGGCGGTTATCAGCCTAGGATGCGCCGTGTTGTTTGAATGCCGTGAGGGTACGGATTCGCGCAGTAGACTCCGAGCTGTTCTTGTCATCGGAGCAATATTGGTCTCTGCCACAGGTTTTCTAGGGGGAGCCGTGAGCTTCGGACTCGATCATTACAAGTGGTAGCGAGCCGCCGAAGGGCGGGATAAGGACCGAAAGAACGCACACCGTGCGCCCCTGCAGTGCTACCGGCTTCTGAGATGTTCCTCAGGCCCGCTTCGAAAGTACGCCTCTCTCATAAGCTCGCACCTCGCCAAGCCAATCGCGGTCTGAAGGTACGCTCTGGCGTGCACAGTGTTCATCCCATACCGCACCAAAAGGGAGTGTTTTTGAGTACTCACGCATGGCGATACGCTCCGTGAAATCACCACTTTCCTCAGCAGCCCGCAATCGATTCGAGGGAAGCAACAACGCCTGCAAAAGAGCCTTCTGTGCGCTCCGCATGCCAATGACCCAAGCTGCAATGCGATTAACACTCGCATCAAAAAAATCCAGCCCCAAGCGCACACGATGCAGGTAGCCGCCAGCGACAATCTCTTCCATGATCGCGCGCGTGGTATCGTCCAGAATTACGATATGATCACTGTCCCAGCGCACGCCACGTGAAACGTGAAAGAACAGTGATGGGACAAATATCAGTAACGAGGAAACTTTGTCTGAAACTGATTCGCTCGGATGAAAATGGCCGGAATCCAGGCAATAAGTTTTGCGCCTTGAAACGGCATATCCCAAATAAAACTCGTGAGATCCTACCACGTACGATTCGCTGCCAAGCCCGAAAAGCTTCGATTCAACCGAGTCCTCATTTAGTTCCGGATCTAGAGGGTCCGCAAAGATCGTATCCAGGGATTCCGACAGCCGCTCTCGCGGTGATCTGCGGTCTGCCGGTTGATCTTTGTATCCATCTGGAATCCAAAAGTTGGTGATCGCACGGCTTTTCAAACGGCTTGCGGCCTTGGCCGCGATTTTTCGACAAGCAATACCGTGAGCGATCCAGTACTCGCGCACATGCCTGTCTCGACTTGAAAGGGTGAAAGAATCAGCGGCGAGCGGATGCGAAAAGAACGTGGGATTGAAATCAAAGCCGAGTCCACCACTCGCACACCAATCCACCCACGATGAGAAATGCTCAAATGCGTAATCACTCCGCTCCACGACGCGACCCGACAATTCCGCGTACATGGCGTGCAGATTCAATCGATGCCTGCCTGGAATCAGTGAAAAAGCCTTATTCAAGTCGTCGCGCAGCTCATCAGCATTACGCGCAGCTCCGTAATAATTACCGGTGACAGCGATGCCGCCCGTTAAACCACTGGCCGAATTTTCAAATCCTCTGACATCGTCCCCCTGCCAGCAATGAAGCGAAATCTGAATCGCAGAC
>JBILLC010000442.1:0-2821 GCA_044376275.1 Chthoniobacteraceae bacterium
CTTTTGCAGCGCAGCGA
This sequence comes from Chthoniobacteraceae bacterium, assembly GCA_044376275.1. Classification (GTDB taxonomy): domain Bacteria; phylum Verrucomicrobiota; class Verrucomicrobiia; order Chthoniobacterales; family Chthoniobacteraceae; genus Chth-196. The sequence goes on from JBILLC010000442.1 coordinate 18, forward strand.
GCGACCAAAAAGCAGATCCTCACCCTGCGCCGCATCCAGGGGCAGTTGGAAAAAGCGCCGGACAACACGGCTGCCATCGAGGTCGATATCGCCGCGCACCATGCCATCGCCGATGCCAGCGGCAATCTGATTTACAGACTCATTCTTGACTCCCTTGCAGAGCTGAGTGTCGCCAGCCGTCTTCGCACCATCGGACGAATCGGCAAGCAAACCGCCGTTGAACATCATTCGCGGATTCTTGAGGCAATCTCGCGGCACGACCCGGAGGAGGCGCGCGAGGCCATGCGCGTGCACATCAAGGCCGCTGGGGAAGACATGGATCTCGCAGCGCTGAAATCGCGCAAATCCAAGTGACCTATGAGAGCGCTACCGCTAATGCTGACGCTTTGCGCGCTGACTGTTCCCGCCGTGGCCGAGGTCAATGTGGAGACTATTGCGGTTCCGATGCGCGACGGCATCAAGCTTGCCACCGATGTTTATCGTGATGCATCCACCCTCAAAGCGCCCGTGGTGCTCATGCGCACGCCCTATGACCGGACAAAGGCGAAGGGTAGCGCCGAGAAATTCGCGAAGGCGGGCTATGTGACGGTGATTCAAGATTGCCGGGGCACGCGCGCGTCGGAAGGCGTGATGGCCCCGTACAATCACGAGGGACAGGACGGTTATGATACGATCGAGTGGATTAACAGGCAGTCTTGGTGCGGTGGTCGCATCGGAATGATGGGCGGTTCTTACGTGGGAGCGGTTCAATGGCAGGCGGCGGTTGAGAATCCACCCGGGCTCGCTGCAATCGCTCCGCAGGCGACTTGGAGCAGCTTTTACCGGAACATCTATCTCGGCGGCGCCGTGCGGCTTTCTCTGATTGCGAACTGGATCGCGGGCAATACGAGCAAACCGGAGGGCGCAAGGCCAGCGGATATGAATGTCGCGCTCATGCGCCTTCCTCTGAGCGAAATCGATGAAGCCATCGGCTGGCCGATGCCCTGGCTTGATGCGTTTCTAACGCACCCGGAGCCGAATGGATTCTGGACACGGCTTGATCTCACTTCGCGTCTGCCCGAACTCGCGCTCCCTGTTCTGCATGTCGTGGGTTATTATGACTTCTTCTCTCGTGAGTCGGTTGGGAATTTTATGATCATGCAAAAAACTGCGCATGACCCGGCGACTCGTAAACAGCAACGGCTTATTTTGGGCCCGTGGGATCATGGGAGTGTTGGAAAAACAAAGGTCGCTGAGGTCGACTTCGGTGCTGAGGCGGCGCTGGACACAGCTGCTTTGCAGATCGATTGGTTTGAGAGACATCTCAAGCAGGACGCGGCGGCGCAGGCGAACCCCTTTGCGCCCGTTCGCTTTTTTTCGATGGGCGACAACGTCTGGCACGATGCACAGTCCTGGCCGCCCGAGGGTTTCACGGCGACTTCCTTCCATCTTCGCTCAGATGGCAAAGCCAACACGCGCAAGGGCGGGGGACGACTCACCCGGGAGCTTCCGACCAAAGCCGAGCCCGCGGACTCTTTCCGCGCTGATCCGGCGAATCCCGTGCCGGCTTGTCCGGTCACCCAGGCGCGTCCCTTGAAAGCCGCGGTCTGGGGACCCGTCGATCAGGGGGCGAACGAGGACCGCGATGATGTGCTCGTTTACACGGGTGACGAATTGTCTGAGCCGCTCTCGTTCGCAGGCAATATCGAGGCGAAATTGCACGTGTCCGCAGACACGCCCGATGCGGACTGGGCAGTGAAGCTAGTGGATGTGTATCCCGATGGTTTCGCGCAGAATCTCGCTACCGGCATCCTGCGTGGCCGCTACCGCGAATCCCTCCAAGCTCCAAGGGCGCTCAAGCGAGACGAGGTGGTCGAGATCACCGTCGACCTCGGTCCGTGCGCCGCCACCCTTGCCAAGGGTCACAGGCTGCGCGTGGACATCTGCGGCTCGCTTTTTCCTTTGTACGACCGCAACCCAAATACGGGTGAGGGGCCGTTTGGCAGTGCAACTTTGGTCTCCACGGAAAAAGTGCATCACAATCCGGGCGCTCTGTCGCGCATTGTGTTGCCATGCCGGCGCCCTTGATTTTCGGAACCGATGAAACGCTACTTTATCCTGGTCGCTGTAGGTCTCGCCACCGCGCTGCACGGTGCTGAGGACGACAATGCGTTCTTTGAAGCGAAGGTGTTGCCTGTGCTTCAAAAACGGTGTTTTGAGTGTCACTCGCACGAAAGCAAAATCAAAGGCGGTCTCGCCTTGGATTCGCGCAGCGGTTGGGAACAGGGCGGAGACAACGGCGCCGCGGTTGTTCCGGGTAGCCTAGAGAAAAGTCTGCTGGTCAAAGCGGTGCGGTATCTGGATGCCGATTTTCAAATGCCTCCCAAAGGCAGGCTGCCTGATGAGGAGATCGCTCTGCTCGAGGCATGGGTTAAGCAAGGCGCCGCTGATCCGCGTGTCGCTCAAAGTTCAAAGAACAAGAAAGGCGTCGATCTGAACGAGGGACGCAAATTTTGGGCGTTCCAACCTGTAGCCGATCCAGCGCCGCCAGTTGTGAAGGATAGCAAGTGGCCATTGGATCCGCTGGATCGGTTTATTATGGCGAAGCAGGAGCAGGTTTCCGTGCATCCAGTTGCTGATGCCGACCGCTACACGTGGCTTCGGCGTGTTTCGCTAGATCTCACCGGGCTTCCGCCAGCCCCCGGGGAGGTCGCGGACTTCATCAAGGACAATTCGCTAAATGCGTGTGAGAAGGTGGTGGACCGTTTGCTGTCATCGCGGGCGTATGGCGAGCGCTGGGCCCGTCACTGGCTGGATCTGACCGG
>JBILLC010000443.1:0-2820 GCA_044376275.1 Chthoniobacteraceae bacterium
ATCCTGCCGCGATCTTGAAGGGGCGATTGAACGCAGCATGATCCGACCCGTTCAAGCTATCGCCTCCATGTGATACACAGCGGTGACTCGCCTTGGACTTTGGTGTCACTGCAACGATTCGCAACGCACAGACGCCGCTCAGGCCGGCGGAAAAATCCGCCAGCCCCCAAGCACTGGATTTACTAATCAAGGCAAAATTGCTTCCACCAATCCCCTGTAGAACGGCAATCCCACGATGAGGTTGAATGGGAATACCAGTGCCAGCGCCAGTGTCAGATAAATGCCTGGATTTGCCTCAGGCAGCGCCGTGCGAAGTGCCGCAGGCGCTGCAATGTAGCTGGCGCTTGCGCACAGGACGACCAGCAGAAACGCGTCTCCGTGCCCGAGTCCTGCGGCGAAAGCGAGGCCGAGTCCAAGAGCCGCATTCAGGATCGGCGCGCCGAATGCGAAAAGCACAACACCGCGCCCGAGAGCGCGAACGGCGCTGACTTTGCGTCCTGCGGTGAGCCCCATGTCCAGCAGGAAAATGCTGAGCACCGCAGGAAACAGGTTTTCTATCAAAGGCTTCATCTGCAATGCAGTGTCAGCGTTGCAGAGTGCGCCCACCGCTAAGCTGCCAACCAGGATGAACACGGAACTGTTCAGAAGCACCTCGCGCGAGAGCTGGCGCCATCCGCCGCTCGAGGCATCGCTTTGATTGGCTTTGTTTTCAGCCCGGCGCGCGAGCAGGATGCTGGTGAGAATTGCCGGGGAGTCCATGAGCGCAAGAGCTGCCACCATGTGCCCCGAGAAGGAGGTGCCAGACTGAAGTAACAGGCCGCAAGCCGTCAGAAATGTCACCGAGCTCACCGCTCCGAAACTCGCCGCAACTCCGGCAGCGTTTGCGGCCCCGAATCGGTTTTTGAGCGCAAAGAAAGCCCACAACGGTATGAGGACTGCGGCGCACACCGCCGCCCCCATGGATGCCAGCACCGCCGAGTTCACACCGCTCTCCGCCAGAGCCATTCCTCCCTTGAATCCAATGGAAAGCAAAAGCAACAGCGACAGTGTTTTGCTCACCGCAGGCGCGAATTCCAGCTCGCATCGAAGCAGTGAACCCATGGCGCCGAGGCAGAAGAACAGGATCTGAGGTGAGAGCAGGTTGGCTGAGAATTTGGAAAGGATCATGAAGGAGAGCGCTGGATTCTTCGCTCTGGGGGCTTCTTCAATCTGCCTCCATCTTATCTTTTAGAAAATAGTAGAATTTAAAACGCAATGTTAGTTTAAATAAAACTATGTCAAACCCGCTATCCGCTCCCTCCGCATCGGGCGTATTTTTAAACCTTCATCACTTGCGATACTTCCGCGAGATTGCACTTGCCGGAAACCTGACGCGCGCCGCGCAGCGGCTTCGCATATCACCCGGCGCACTCAGCATTCAGCTGCGGCAACTCGAGGAAAACCTTGCGCACGCACTTTTCACCCGTAGCAAGGCTGGAATGTCGCTCACGGAAGCAGGCCGACTTGTGCTCGAGTACGCAGAAACGATTCACCGGGCTGGAACGGAAATGCTGGACGTTCTCAAGAACCAGCCCCTCGAGGGACGTCAAATTTTACGAATCGGGGCGGTGGCAACGTTGTCACGAAACTTCCTTTTGGAATTTTTGCGTCCCTCGCTCAATCGCGCGGATGTCGAGGTTGTGGTGCGCTCGGGGTCACTGCGTGATTTGGTGATTTCAATGCATGCGCATCAGGTGGACTTGGTGCTATCAAACCAAGCGATGCGGCGTGACGCTGAAAGCACTTGGCACACCCATCTGCTGGCGCGGCGGCCGGTGAGCCTGGTGGGTGCGCCTCGATGGAAAAAGCGTTGTAAACGTTTTCCTCAAAGCCTCGCGGAAGTGCCCTTGATTCTGCCCAGCCTTGAGAACAGCACGCGTGTCGATTTCGACCGGTTGGTTGCCGCTGCCGGTGTGCGGCCTTTGATCATGGCGGAGGTCGACGACATGCCAACGCTTCGCTTGCTAGCACGTGAGGCCGATGCGCTCACTTTGGTGCCACCTGTGGTCGTACGCGATGAAATCGAGCGTGGGCAGCTCTGTGAGGTTCACCGTATCCCTGGTCTGTTTGAGACCTTTTACGCGGTCGCGCCGAGCCGGCGGTTTCCGAATCCGTTAGTGAATCAAATGGTCGCCGCACTTTCAAAAGGGGCGGGCAAGATGAAAGCACGATGATTCGATCTTCACAAAATACTCAGACGAAAGTCGGCACCGACAACGGGCCTTGGGAGAGAACCGCCACGTGCAGCGAAGCCTGACTTTCTGATGCCAGGCAAAGGAGGGCCTTTTCGATGTCGTCGCAATGCCCTGTTCGCGTGAGTTTCCGTTCTGCCTCCGAAAGCTCTGAGTAAAGGATCACCGTGGCTTTCTCGAGACATTGTAACAGCGTTTGCACCTGCCACTGGTCGTGCCGCGTCACCGGACTGCTCTGGATCGCCGAGTGCAATTCAGCATTGGCGCGCGGGTCGGAAAGGATGGCTGCAAAGTCGCCTTCCGCAGGAAGTCCGAGGTTGCAGCGGCTCGCGATCAGGATCACGCCGCCATCTTCCACAATTCGTGCCGCGGCGGAGATACCTTTAACGGTTTGATAAAAATTCTGGTCGAGTGGATACCCTGAGTTAGTGGTGAGCACCACCGGGTACCGACGGCCGACTTTGACGGCGCTCTCCGCCTTGGCTGCGGTGCAGCCTGCGTCATGGGCTTGGGTGACGTCGCCTGCGTGAAATCCGGTAATGCGCTTTTCAGGATCCAGGGTGACGTTGACAATAAAGTGCGGCGGACA
>JBILLC010000444.1:0-2819 GCA_044376275.1 Chthoniobacteraceae bacterium
CATCCAAACGACAAACTCCTCAAAGCCACTTTCTCCAACCCGGACAACGCTCGCGGCTTTTTTCAAAGCTATCTGCCGGAGCAAATCTCACACGCCGTTGACTGGAATTCGCTACGACTCGAATCCTCAACCTTTGTCGATCCGCATTTCGCCGCGTCTGAAAGCGATCTGCTCTTCTCGCTCAAACTCGCCCAAGCCGACGCGTTCATTTACCTCCTCTTTGAACACCAAAGCTCCGAGGATCCGCGCATGGCGTTGCGCTTGCTCTCCTACATCCTCCGCATCTGGGAGCGCTTCGCCGCAGCGCATCCAGCGCCGGCGAAACTGCCAGCCATCCTTCCCATCGTGCTCGCGCAGGGCAAACGTCCTTGGAAAACCGCCCCGCGCCTGGACGACCTAATTGATCTGCCGGCTGAACTCGCAGACATTCTCCGTCCGTGGCAACCGACGCTCATGTACCGGCTGCTTGAGTTGGTACGCATCCCCTACGAGGATCTGGCTGGAACGCCGGAGGGCATAATGACATTGCGCGCGTTGAAAGCGGAGCCGCTGGATGAACTGCTGAGCGATGCCCTGTGGGAGGAGTCGCTTTTATTTGCGATTTCCGACAGTGCCTTGGAGCGGATGTTGCGCTATGTTTTAAACGCTGAGCTAAACGTTTCCCTGCTCAAGGAACGCATCAAAACCATCCGCAGCAAACCCCTTCAAACCAAAACCATGACTCTCGCCGATCAACTCAGACTGGAAGGTAAAGAAGAAGGCAAACTGGAGGGCAAACTGGAGGGTAAACTGGAAGGCCTGTCCGAGGGGCTCTCGGAGGGTCAGTTGCGAGCCTTCCGGACGGCTGTACAACGCACCTTGGAAATCACGCATGGGTCTTGCCCCGAAGGAATCCGTGAGGCACTGGATGCCATCGAAGATCCGAAGCGGCTTGAGCAACTCCTTGAAAGCGCCATCCGCTCCGAATCGCTCGAAGCCTTCGCACAGAAACTCTAAATTGAAGCACGAAGGCTCCGCAGACAATCAGCACAAGTAGTTAGAATTGATGCAGGCGGAGTTGTATCCCTCTGCGAATTGCACGGAACCAATCGCCTGTCCCCGTCAACCCCCGTCAACCCGTAAAAGGGCGTTTTAGAGACATTTTGCTGCTGCATCACGGAACAGGCTTTCGAGGTGGAGCCTGAGGGTTTCGCACGTGTTTAGCGATGATAGGACTGAGACACCTCAACTAGGTCCTTTTCAAAGCAAGAAACCACGCGACCCCAGTCAAGCTGCTGTGCTGTGACTCTTGCTGCTAACCCGAGTTTGTGTCGGAACTCTCGATCGTTTCCGAGAATGAGCGCATTTGCGATAAAGGATGCTGAATCCCCCACCGAAGCAGTAAATCCGTTCTCGCCGGAGCGTATAAACTCATGTGCGGCGGCATCGTCAAATGCGCAAACTGGCAAGCCGCTGGCCATCGCCTCCGTCACCACGTTGCCGAATGTTTCCGTTAAACTCGGATGCAAATAAATATCTCCGGACGCGTAGTGTGCAGCAAGGGTCTCGCCGCTGTAAAAGCCGCTGAAGACTGCATCGGGGCGTTTTCTTTGGTATTCGGACAAAAGCGGGCCGTCACCCACAATGACGAGGCGGGCGCTGGGCTGCGTTTCCTTGATCCGATCAAATGCATTAAAAAGTAGTGGATAGTTTTTCTCGGCAGCGATTCTCCCGACGTGAATCACAGCGAGATCCCGCTCCCCAACACCCCATGAGTGCCTCAAGGAGTCATCCCGCCTGTGTGGCGAGAACAACAATGAATCAACCCCGCGTGACAGCATCCGAAGGTTGTCGTAACCCATGGCCTCCAAGCGGTGAATCAAATCCTGCGTTGGGACAAAAGTACGGGTTGTTTTATTGTGAAAATGGCGGAGCCACCGGCTGACCAGCGGCTTCAGCCAGCGCATTCGGTAATCCTTTGCATACTCGTGAAAGTTTGTATGGAAACTTGAGGTCACTGGGATTTGCAGGTCCGCCGCCACCCGAATGGCCGAAGCGCCGAGCGGCCCCTCCGTCGCGATGTGGATGATATCAGGGCGGGAGCCAGTCCAAAGTCCACTCAGAGATTTGAAGGCTGGCAGGCCGATGCGGAGTTGAGGATAGCCGGGCACGGGTATTCCCGGGAGGCGCACCTGTTTGCAAGCGACCCGTTGCGTCACGCTGTATCGCGGCGATTCATGCCTTTGACGTGGGCGGATTACCGTCATTGAGTGGCCTCGAGATGTGAGCCCTTTTACAAGACGCTCCAAAGTCATCGCCACACCGTTGATTTCAGGTGCGTATGTATCAGTGATGATGTGAATGTTCACGGATTGATTAGCCGCTAGCGGTTTTTGGCTGGATCCCAGAGCATCCAAAGAACCCGAAACAACGGGATTAAGATCACGTGACAGCAGTGTAATTAGAGTGTGGAACCAATTGCCTGTCCCCGGTAACCAGTCCCCGGCAACCAGTCCCCGGCAACCACAAATGAGCGTCGAAATGTTGCGTGGTCTCCGTGCCAACTCGGCTGTTCGAGGGTGAACGGCGGTGGGCAGCTTAAAAGCCGCAAGTTGCCATTCCCGCCCCTGGTGTTACTCGTTCCAAGCCCGATTTTGCGGTTGATTCATGGTACACGATCGCGAGACGAGCCGAAGTTTTTCACATCTCAAAAATATCTCTGATGGACGGTTTTTGGTAGTTTCACAAACAATGAAGCCAACTCCAGATTACATCGCCTTGAACCGCGCAACTTTTGGTGCGACAGCGGAAGAACTCAAGCGCGTCGGCAAGACGGGATG
>JBILLC010000445.1:0-2815 GCA_044376275.1 Chthoniobacteraceae bacterium
GCACAACGGTTGCCGTCCTCCCAAGCAGCGCCGAGTTTGATGCCCCCTTTTCAGATTTTAACACTTAACACTCTATTGTAATGGCAAGGTATACGGGTCCTAAAGATAAGATAAGCCGTCGATTTGGAGTGCCGATCTTCGGCTCCAACAAGACGCTTGAGCAAAAGAATTATCCCCCTGGGATGCACGGGCCGAAAGGATCGCGCAGAAAGCAGAGCGAGTACTCCCTAGCGCTCGCGGAGAAGCAGAAGTTGCGCTATCAGTACGGCATCTTAGAACGCCAGTTTCGGCGTTACTTCGGGATCGCTCAGGCAAAACGGGGCGTCACTGGGGAAATCCTTCTCCAGTTGCTCGAGACCCGCTTGGATAACGTCGTGTTTCGCCTAGGCTTTGCCAGCTCCCGCTCTGCATCGCGTCAAATGGTCGGTCACGGCCATGTGCAAGTAAATGGACGGAAGGTTGATATCTCTTCGTATAACGTGAAGCCGGGTGACAAGGTCTCAGTGAAGGATCACCCTCGCTCACGAGGAATGGCGGCTCGCGGCCTTGAGTTGACTCAGATCTCTCCAGTTCCCGATTGGCTGGTGGTCGACAAAGAGAATTTCTTTGGCACTGTTACGCGTATTCCAAGTCGTGAGGAGATCGCTCCGATCGTCAATGAGCAACTTATCGTTGAGTTGTACTCCCGCTAAACAATCGTTAGTTGACCTTCAAAAACGCAGGTGCTTCGGCTCCTGCGTTTTTTTTTGACTTGGTTAGTTGCTGAAGCTTGCAATTCTCTCCGTAGACGATGCGTCTTTTCAAATTGTGTTAGAGCTCCAAGACATAAGCTTGAATATCGGCACTGAAGAAGAGCCGGTATGCTTGTTGGACGGCGTCACTTTTCGATTAAAAGGTGGGGGTCAGCTGGTTGCTGTGCTGGGGCCCTCTGGATGCGGAAAGAGCACCTTGATTAAGACTATCGCGGGTCTGAAAGAGGCAACTTCGGGAAAAACACTCTGGAAGGGCCGTGATCTTTCAGATCAAGATTTCGAACCGCGCGAAGTGGGGTATGTCCCGCAGTTCAGCATTGCCCATGAGAAACTGGAGGTCTGGGAGTGCATTGAAGATGCGATTCGGTTGAGGTGCGCTGGTTTGTCTGGCGATGAATTGAGCGCCCGCGTCGATGGCGTGCTTACAGAGGTCGGCATGCTCGAGATTGCTGAGAAGCGTGTCGAAGTTCTATCTGGAGGTCAGCGGAGGCGACTGGCTTTGGGGCTGGAATTGGTTAGCTCCCCTGATCTTTTGCTCTGTGATGAAGTGACTAGTGGCCTTGATCCTCGTGCGGAGGATGAAATCACTGAGTTGATGCGGGCCGTCGCGCTCAAGGGAAGAATCGTGCTGAATATCACCCATAGCTTGAGGCACCTAGCGGCGCATACTTCGGTCATTGTTTTGATGCGTGGTCGTCTGGTGTATCACGCCCCTCCCGAGCATTTGCTATTTTATTTCGGCGTGGAACATGCCGAGGACTTGTATCCTAGACTTGCCACGCGGAAGCCCGAGGAATGGGCGCAGTCTTGGGAGAAGCGTCGGAACTCGTATTACGATCTAGAAAATGCGACGCCTTCACAGGAAACGCAACCAGTTGCAACTGAGTCCGAGTCCGTAGGCTCAGTGAGTTGGTTTGCTCAAATGACAGTGCTCTTGGCGCGTCGATGGAAGCTGTTCTGGAGAGATGCGGGACAGGTAAAGCTGCAACTGGCTTTAATGCTCGGATTCCCTTGTCTCGTCGTAATCTTTGCTTTGCAGGGATTACCCGCCCTCCGCGCTGCAGCTGAGTTGCCGGAAGATCCCCTAAAGCAGTTGGTCGCTGATTTCGCTGCGAAGTTGGAGTACTTGCGGGTTGGCGGAATGGTTTCAGGTTTAATTATGTTTCAGGTGGTTTTGCTCACGCTTATGGGAGCAAACAATGCGGCACGTGAAGTCGCCGGAGAGCGTTTGATTCTGGAAAAGGAAAAATTTTCGGGGCTTTCGCCCTCCGCATTTGTTTTTTCAAGAATGCTTTTTCTGGTGGCGCTGGTTTGTGTCCAGTCGGTTTGGATGTCGCTGTTTGTCAATGCAGTGGTCCGGATGCCTGGAAATCTAATCACACAAACTCTGCTGTTATTTTTGGTGAATGCGGCGATGACCTCAATATCGCTTGGAATTTCGGCGCTCATGCAAACAGCGGAGCAGAGCTCTCTTGTTTCCGTCTATCTTGTGGGCTTCCAACTTCCGCTTTCCGGTGCGGTGCTGGCCTTGCCAGAGTGGTTGGGGAAAATGACGCGCCCTCTGATCTCTTCATATTGGGGGTGGTCCGGTTACCTTCAGACTTTGCAAGACACCCGTTTTTACAATGCAGTTGTGTCTATGACGCAAACTCCGTTGATGTCAGTGAGCGCGGTTGTTTGGGTGCTTGGATTTCAAATTCTGCTGGGATTGACGATGGCTTATGTCGGCGTTCGCGGGGCTAGATGGGAATGAATTCCGCGCGCGATAGCATTCAGATCGCCAGCGCTGAGCAGTTAACCGCTGCGAGCGGGAGTAACCTTGCTCTCGCCCTCAGGGTCTTACCTCAGGCGAGGCGCCGCGATATGAGGGTCTTTTATGCTTTTTGCCGCATCGTCGATGACCTTGCCGACGAGCCCGACCTGCCGATGGATGCGCGGCGTGACGGATTGAGATCCTGGAGGAAAGCCCTACAGAGAACGCACGTTCTTCCGGATGAGCCCCCGCTGGCTGACACAATCCGCCGTATTTTACGCGATCATGATGTTCCTTTTGAATGGGCGGT
>JBILLC010000152.1:0-5638 GCA_044376275.1 Chthoniobacteraceae bacterium
ACGCGGTGGGGTTGTTGGAGGCCAGGCTGATGTTGCACCAAGGACGCGCCTCTGAGGCCGAGGCTGGGTTTTCCGCAGTCATTCACAGTGGGCAGCTCATGCCTGAGCATTTGTTGTTGGGCGCCGCACTCGGGCACATGGATGCACTGATGGCGCAGGGCAGGCCTGAGGAGGCCGGGAAATTTTTGTTTCAGTTCTTATCCCAGAACCCGACTGCTCCGCGAACTGGCCGGGAGCGGCTTTTTCAAAGATGGGTGAAAATTTTAAGCGAACAGCCTGGTGCCCCGGATGAAGGATTGCGCAAAACGGCAGGCTCGGGGGGTGCGCTTGACCGCCCGCTTGCGACTTACTTTTTAGGGGAGTTTTACGCGAGCATCGGCAGGCCGGCTCGAGCTGAAGAGGAGCGGGAACGGTTCTGTCGGAATTATCCAGGGCACGCCTTGGTCGCGCGGGCTTGTCTCATGCGGGCTGAAGTGGCTCTTGCGCGCGGGGACCTGGATCAAGCATTGGGCTTTATTTCGCAGGGGATCGCGGTCTGTTGGGACCCGGAGCTTCGATCGGTTTTACAGTTTCGGGAGGCAGTGGTGCGTTACCGTAAGGGGCAGTTCGCGGAGGCGCTCGAGCGGTTTGAAACTCTCATGCGAGGCGAGTCCCCGCTGGCCTCCGATGCGGTCTTCAATGCCGCTCTCGCGGCTCTTAAGCTTGGGAACTACCGGAAGGCGGCGCAACTCGGTGAGACGCTTGGAAAAAATTTGGCATCAAAACAACTGGCCGTGGAGTTGGAATTGGAGACCGTCTTGCAACGTTGTCGCGACGGGCACTCTCAAGCCGAGGAATCTTTGAAGACCTTTCTGAAATCGCATCCGGGTCATCCCCGGGAGGCTGATGTGAAGCTGGCTTTTGTGGAGCTGACTCACCAACAGTTGATAAGCCTCCCGGCGGGATCTGCGGCATCTGCGGGGCAACCGTTGAGGGCGCGCGCTAATTCTTATTTCCAGCAGGTCAGGGCCACTCCTCTTGCTCCCTCCACGGCCGAGCAGGCGGCGTATTTGGAGGTGTTCCTCGCCGACGCGGAGCAGCCTCGCGACGATGCCCGCATCATTGAGTTGGCCGAGTCCTTTGTACGGGTGTTTGCCGATTCACCTTTGATCCCTGAAATGCGGATGAAGTTGGGAGAGATTTATTTTCGCAGAAAAGATTTTGCGAATGCCGAAACCCAATTCGCCATTCTAATCGCGCTGCAGCCGGAGGGAGCGTTGGCGGAGACTTCGGGTTATCTCGCCGGTCAATGCGCCGCGAACCTCCTCAATCCCGGATCGGTTGACCGCGCCCTGACATACTGGGACGAGGTGGCGCGCCGGACGGGGCCGTTGCGCTGGAAAGCGCGCTATCAGCAGGCGTCGGTAAAGTGCCGCCTCGAGCAGGAGTCGGAGGGGGTGGTGTTGTTTGATTTGATCCTTAAAGCACCGTCCGGCGTAGACCAGGATCTGCGCTTTGCCGCTCTCTGTGGAAAGGCGGATGCGCTTTTGGCAGTCGCAAAGCGCGAGGCGCTGCCGGTGGAGCAGGCGGTTTCTCAGTACCAGCTTTTGGCCAAAGAGGCGGACGCTTTCCCGCATTGGCGCAACCAGGCGCTCTACAAAATCGCGAAGGCCCTTGAAGCGAGTCGGCCTTTGGAATCACTCGAGGCTTTTGTACAGCTGCTGGACTCGCCTGGATCGATGGATGCGGGTGAATATTTTTGGGTGTTCAAGGCGGGCTTCGATGCGGCGCGTTTTCTTGAGCGACAAGCCGCATGGAGGGATGCCGTGAACATTTATGAACGGATGGCGAAAATGCCCGCGCCACGAGCCCAGGAGGCGGGTGCGCGTGCAAGGCAGATTCGTTTGGAGCGCTTTTTATGGGAGTAGAGTTGGGCCTCGCGTAAAACGGGTTGGCTAAAGCGAGCGACTCTGGTTCCATCTGCGGCGCTTATGAAAATTGTACTTGCTTACTCGGGTGGCCTTGACACTTCGGTGCTTCTTGCATGGTTGAAGGAGACTTATCAGGCGGAAATTATCGCATTCTGCGCTGACGTTGGTCAGGAGGAGGAGCTTCACGGGCTCGAAGAAAAAGCTGCGAAGACTGGAGCGAGCAAGATCTACATCGACAATCTCTGCGAGGAGTTTGCGAGTGATTTCATTTTTCCGATGATCCAAGCGAACGCGATTTACGAGGGGCAGTATCTCCTTGGGACATCAATCGCGCGCCCGCTAATTGCAAAGCGCATGGTGGAGATCGCGCGAGCGGAGGGCGCTGACGCAGTGGCGCACGGTGCCACCGGGAAGGGGAACGATCAGGTGCGCTTTGAACTTACCGCAGCCGCGCTGGCACCCGAGCTGGAGGTTATCGCTCCGTGGAGACAGGACCGTTTTCGTGATCAATTCCCAGGGCGCGCCGAGATGATCGCGTACTGCGAACAACGTGGAATACCCGTGCAGGCCACCGCAAAAAAGCCGTACTCTATGGATAGGAACCTTCTGCACATCTCGTTTGAGGCGGGCATTCTTGAAGATCCTTGGTTTGACGCTTCGGCGCCTGACGCCAAGGAAATGTATGTGCTTTCAGTCTCCCCTGAGGATGCTCCTGATCGTGCGGAGTATGTGGAGTTGAGTTTTGAGAAAGGAGTCTGCACCGCACTTGGTTGTGACGGTGTCGAGGAGCTTCTAGCGCAGTTGGGATTTCAGGGAAAAGTCTCTAAAAATTCCGCGGGCCATGTGCCGCTTTCCGCTTACTGGGTAATGAAAGCGCTCAACAGGCTCGGAGGGAGAAACGGAATCGGGCGCGTGGACATGGTCGAAAACCGGTTTGTGGGGATGAAGTCGCGCGGGGTCTACGAGACACCCGGCGGATCGATTCTGCTCTATGGACACCGTCAGTTGGAGTCTCTCACGATGGACCGCGAAGTGATGCATCTTCGAGACGGGCTGATCCCCAAATACGCCGCGTTGGTTTACAACGGATTTTGGTTTAGCCCGGAGCGGTTGGCGCTGCAGTCGTTGGTTTCAGAGAGCCAGAAAAACGTCACCGGAGTGGTTCGCTTGAAGCTTTACAAGGGCAACGTGATTGCCGCCGGAAGAAAGTCTCCTGTGAGCTTGTACAACCCGCACATCGCAACCATGGAGGCTGATCCGACCAAGGCGTACAATCAAAATGACGCCACCGGATTCATCGCACTAAACGCACTGAGGCTGAAAGTGGCCTCGCGTGTCCATGCGGGAAGCTAATGCAACACTGACAGGACCCACAAAAATGGACGCAAACTTCCCCCCGCCTCTTTTGACTCGACTCAGCGCGGGTCTTTTTCTGTTCGTTGGAGTCTGCAACCCGTCGCTTTCACTTTTAAGTGCGCCGGTGACGGCCCCGGCGACGGCGCCTGTGAATGGAACGGCTTCACAGAAGACAGCTGTCAAATTTCCACTCACAGTCACGGCAGAAAAAGCTGACCCGCTGTATCATCGCGGCGAGGAAGTGCGTTTTATAATCCAAGCTGCGGGCGAAGGGACGGCGTTTGGTTCGGCTAATGTTGCGTGGACGTTGTCCAAAGATGGATTGCCTCCGCACCAAAGCGGAACATTGAAACTGCAGGACGGCAAGGCGACCGTCACAGGACTCTTGAACGAGCCTGGTTTTTTGCAATGCCGTGTGAAGTTTGAGGGCGCGGCGGCAGCTGACCCGGTGGGCGGAGGTTTTGCGCTGGGGGGAGCGGCTGTCGACCCCCGTGGGATCAAGCCAAGTCTGCCAGTTCCGTCGGACTTCAATGACTACTGGTCTGAGCTCAAGGGAAGGCTCGCGAAAGTGCCCATGAATCCGAAATTGGTTGAGGTAGCTTCTCCAATCAAAAATGGGGAGGCCTTTGACCTGAAACTGGATTCGGTAGGGCCCCCGGTCTCGGGGTATTTTGTGCGTCCTCGTGGTGCTGCTGCAAAGAGTTTGCCGGCGATTCTTACGGTGCACGGGGCTGGGGTGCGCTCCTCAAGTTTGGGGGGAAGCGGGGGATGGGCTGCCCAAGGTTTTCTTGCCCTTGATATCAATGCGCACGGGCTGCCCAATGGCGAGAAGGAGGAGTTCTACAAAGCGTTAGCGGACGGTGAGCTTAAGGATTATCGCGTTCGAGGGCGCGGGTCTCGAGACACGGTTTATTTTCAAGGCATGTTTCTGAGGCTTGTACGCGCCATTGATTTTCTCACATCGCAACCCGAGTGGGATGGAAAAATCATGGTCGTGCATGGAAGCAGTCAGGGAGGTGCCCAGTCGATCGTGGCTGCGGGATTGGATTCACGCGTGAGTTTTTATGCGGCGGGGGTTCCTGCGATGTGCGATCACACGGGCTACAAAGTCGGAAGAATCAATGGGTGGCCCAAGTTTATTGCGACGGGTGAAACGCCGGATGACTCGATCGCGAACGCGGTGAGGTATTACGACGCGATGAATTTCGCGGCGCAGATCCGGGTTCCGGGCATCATGACGGTGGGTTTTATTGACACGACTTGCCCGCCAACCAGCGTTTATGCAGCGTTTAACGCCGTCAACGCGAAGAAGGATATGTTTGATGATCCCGCAAGCGGACACACTGTTTCTGCAAAAGCAGGCGATAGCATGCGGTCCGCGATCCTTAGTCACGTTCAGCAAACCAAGGGCAGATAGTTTCGCTGCTCGTCGGTTGGGAAATACGATGACCCATGGTTGATGGTCCTGTCAGAGCTGACGGGTTTTACTGCGTATGATTTGCCCAAGCTGGGCGCCACGGCTTGGGTAGGTCATCCTGTTACTCACGATTTGATCGACCGTGACCGACCGCGCATCAACGGCTTGCGCGAGGTCCGTGCGCATGTCGTGTTCCCAGAAAGATCGAAGATGGCGTGCTGTGCATTCAACGGCATCCGCGCTCGGATCGGCAGCCCACTGGCGAGCAATCTGGTTCGCCATTCGAACAAGAGCGCTCAAACGATGTTCGGGATGATCCAATTCAAGGTTCGCCGTCGAATGGCCCGGTGAAACTTGCACCGCGGTCACTTTGTACTCGGGGCAGTTGGTTGCCCAATCCGAGTTTTCCGTGGTGATGATATTCGCGCCGCTCACCGGATAATGAAAAGTCGTATACACAACCCCTGGAGCCATTCGCTCGGTCAAGTGAGCCCGGAGAACCGTTGAGCCAATCCGACTCGAAACTGTCACCTCATCGCCATCGTTGATTCCGCGGGCTTCCGCGTCGCTCGGGTGGATCTCGAGTGTGTCCTCCCGGTGCCATTCGATGTTTTTAGTGCGGCGCGTTTGGGCACCCACATTGTATTGGCTCAGGATCCGGCCTGTGGTCAGCAACAATGGGAAACGGCGGTTCGCTTTTTCCTCTGTTGGAACGTAGGGCGTGGGGGTGAATTTTCCGAGTCCGCGCACAAACCGGTTCAAGTGCATGATAGGCGTGCCGGCCGGTGTTTGCTCATTACAAGGCCATTGTACGCTGCCTAGTGCATCCAGTTTGGCGAAGGAAACGCCCGCAAAAGTTGGAGTCAGGGCTGCGATTTCGTCCATGATCGCGCTCGAGGAAGAGTAGTGCATCGGATGGCCCAGCGCGGCGGCAAGTTCGCACACCGTCTCCCAT
>JBILLC010000208.1:0-4957 GCA_044376275.1 Chthoniobacteraceae bacterium
GCTCGGCGTTGGTGAAAGTCCCGTCCTTTTCGAGAAAAGATGTTCCCGGGAAAAAGACGTGGGCCAGCTTGGCCGTCTCGTTAATGAAGAGATCTTGTACTATGACCA
The DNA here is from genome assembly GCA_044376275.1 of Chthoniobacteraceae bacterium. Lineage (GTDB taxonomy): Bacteria > Verrucomicrobiota > Verrucomicrobiia > Chthoniobacterales > Chthoniobacteraceae > Chth-196. The sequence goes on from JBILLC010000208.1 coordinate 109, forward strand.
ATTCCATCGCCCGCAGCGCCGCTTGAACGTGGAGCGTGTTCGGATCGGATTGCGCGATGTCTTCGCCTTGCACGTACAGCCCTTTGAAATGTCCGTCGATCGCAGCGTCCAGCATGTTTGGGATACGCAAGCCGGGCTCTGGGTCGATTCGCACGCCCCAGAAAGCCTCGAAGGTCGCGCGGGCGGTGTCGTCGCTGACATGACGGTAGCCTGCGAGCTCGTGTGGGAACGAACCCATGTCGCAAGAACCCTGAACGTTGTTCTGGCCCCTGAGCGGATTGACCCCCACGCCGTCTCGTCCGAGGTTGCCCGTCGCCATCGCCAGATTAGCCATACCCATGACCATTGTGGATCCCTGACTGTGCTCGGTGACTCCCAGCCCGTAATAAATTGCCGCGTTGCCGCCGGTGGCGTACAGCCGCGCTGCTGCACGCACAGCCGCTGCCGGTACGCCCGTGTGCGACTCCATCGCCTCGGGGCTATTTTCCGCGCGTGAAATGAAAGACTTCCAGTTTTGATACTCAGCGGTCTCGCAGCGCTCTGAAACAAACTTCTCGTTTGTCAACCCCTCCTCCACAATCACGTGGGCGAGTGAGTTGACAAGGGCAACATTGGTGCCCGGGCGCAGTTGTAGAAAATGCGTAGCCTGGACGTGCGGACTACGGACCAGGTCGATCTTGCGCGGATCTGCAACGATGAGTCGCGCACCTTCACGCAGGCGCTTTTTCATCCGCGAAGCGAACACCGGATGTGCATCGGTCGGGTTGGCTCCAATCACCAGGATCACGTCAGCATACTCGACGGACTTGAAATCCTGCGTGCCCGCTGATGTGCCGAAAGCATTCTTCAAACCGAAGCCGGTCGGGGAATGGCAAACTCGCGCGCACGTGTCGACGTTGTTGTTTCCAAATGCGGTGCGCACCATTTTTTGGACTGCGTAAACCTCCTCGTTGGTGCAACGCGAGGAAGTGATTCCCCCGATGGCTGCACGGCCATGGCGGGCTTGGATGTCTTTGAGTCTTGAAGCTGCGAAATCGATCGCCTCCTGCCACGAAACCTTCCGCCACTGTTCATCAATGGAATTGCGAATCATCGGCTCGGTGACTCGATCCGGATGCGTTGCATAGCCCCAGGCAAACCGCCCTTTCACGCAGGAGTGCCCCTCGTTTGCCCCACCATCCTTGTAAGGCACCATGCGTACCACTTGTTCGCCCTGCATTTCCGCTTTGAATGAGCAACCGACACCGCAGTACGCGCAAGTGGTTAATACTGTCTTACGCGGAGTGCCGTGTTCGATCACTGAGTTCTCAGTTAATGTCGCGGTCGGGCACGCTTGAACGCAGGCCCCGCAGGAAACGCAGGGCGAATCAAAAAAGTTGCCGTTCGCGCCGGCCGCGACGCGCGAGCCGAATCCGCGCCCTTCGATTGTCAGGGCGAAGGTGCCTTGCACTTCCTCGCAAGCGCGCACGCACCGCGAACAAACGATGCATTTGGAGGAATCAAAGGTGAAGTACGGGTTCGAGGTGTCCTTGGGAAGGTCCAGGTGGTTTTCCCCCTGATATCCGTACCGAACCTCGCGTAGGCCGACCGCACCTGCCATGTCCTGCAGTTCGCAATCGCCATTGGCAGGACAACTCAAGCAATCCAGCGGGTGGTCGCTGATATAAAGTTCCATGACGCCGCGCCGCATTCTCTCAAGCTTTGGGGACTGCGTGGTGACGTTCATTCCGTTCGAAACGAGCGTGGTGCATGACGCAGGCGTGCCTTTACGCCCGTCGATCTCCACAAGGCACAGGCGGCAGGACCCGAATGCCTCGAGTTTTTCAGTGGCGCACAGCTTTGGGATGTCGACTCCTGCGAGCGCGGCGGCGCGCATCACGGACGTTCCCTCGGGTACAGAAACCGGGACGCCGTCCACGGTTAATTCAACGGATCGCAGAACTTCGTTGCGGGATGAGCGCTTTGGTTCGGGTGTGCCTAGGTCTTGTTCAACGAGGATCATGGAGTGGCTCCTTTCATGGTCTGGAAGTCTTCTGTGAAATGATTAAGCGCGCTGCGCACAGGCAGCGGAGTGAGCCCTCCCATCGCACACAGCGATCCGTCCGCCATCACCTCGCACAAGTCTTCGAGCAGCTCGATATTTGCGCTGCGGTTTACGTCGGACATGATTTTGTCCATCAACTCAACGCCGCGCGTGCTGCCAATGCGGCAGGGAGTGCATTTGCCGCAGCTCTCAATCGCGCAGAATTCCATCGCGAAACGGGCTTGCTCTGCCATGTTCACGGTGTCGTCAAAAACCACGACACCTCCGTGTCCGACGATCGCATTCACAGCAGCGAAGGATTCGTAATCAAAGGGGAGGTGAAACTGTTCCGGCGGAAGATACGATCCCAGAGGGCCCCCGACTTGCACGGCGCGGATCGGACGACCATTCGCCGTTCCGCCACCGAGTTCGCAAACGACCTCTCCAAGCGTCATCCCGAACGCAACCTCAAGGATGCCCCCGTGCGCAATGTTCCCCGCGAGTTGCAAAACCTGCGTTCCGCGGCTGCGTCCGAATCCAAGCGAAGCGTAGGCGGCCGCACCTTTTGCCATAATCGAGGGAACAGTCGCGAGGCTTAACACGTTGTTGATGACCGTTGGTTTTCCAAACAAGCCAACATGAGCGGGAAGGGGAGGCTTGGCTCGAACGACTCCGCGTTTGCCCTCCAGGCTTTCCAGAAGCGCAGTCTCTTCACCGCAAACATAGGACCCCGCTCCCACCCGGACATGGATGTGAAAATTGAAGCCAGAGTTGAGGATGTTTTCACCGAGCCACCCCTTTTGGTTCGCGGCGGTGATCGCAGCCTGCAGCGCTTTGATGGCGTCAGGGTATTCGCTGCGCACGTAAATGTAGCCCTCGTCCGCACCGACAGCCCGGCCCGCGATTAGCATTCCCTCGAGCAGCACGAATGGATCGCCCTCCATCAGCATGCGGTCTGCGAAGGTGCCGCTGTCGCCCTCGTCCGCGTTGCAAACGATGAATTTTTTTGGGCCCCTCGCTTCGAGCACCGTGCGCCATTTGACGCCGGTTGGGAAAGCCGCGCCACCCCGCCCCCTGAGGCCGCTATCCGTGATCTCTTGCACAATGTCAGCTTGCGAGACGGCCAGCGCGCGCCTTAATCCCGCCATCCCGCCGTTCGCCTCGTAATCCTCAGCTGAGCGCGGATCAACCAACCCCACCCGCTCAAAAGTGAAGCGTTGCTGACGTTTGATCCACGGCAGTTCGAGAGTTGGGCCCAGCCTAAGCGGATGAGGACCGCCCTTAAGCAGGCCGGCATCCAGCAGGCTTCGAACATCGGAGGCCTTAACCGGTCCGTAAGCGATTCGTCCCTCGCTTGTTTGAACCTCGATCATGGGCTCCAGCCAGAGCATCCCCCACGAACCGTTGCGCACTACACGAACGCCACACTCCAGCGCAAGGGCCTGCGCCACGGCGTCCGCACCCGCCGCCCGCGATGCCGCGTCGCGAGGTACAAAAACCGTGACGCCTTCGCCCCCGCTGGACTCAGTCGGTGGCAATGAGCAGTCAGGCTGCGTGGCGGCGTTCGCAATGATCTTCTCCATCTCCTCCGGGCTCACACCACCCGTAAGTTTACCTCGCACCGCCACCGCAGGACCGAGCGAACAGTGCCCTAGGCAGAACACTTCCTCGATTTCCACGGATTTGCCAGCGCCGGCTTGTTTTGCGCGCTCCCAAACGGCGCGGCCGCCGCGAGCCTGGCAGGCCTCCGCCCTGCAGACCTGGATGATCGGACCGGCCGGAACCTCGGTGCGGAAGTCTTTGTAGTAACTAATCACCCCATGCACCTCTGCAACTGTTTGGTTGAAAACATCAGCCAGTAACGGGATGTAATTTCGGTCCACGTAACCAAGGGCGTGCTGAATGGCGTGGAGCGCTGGGAGCAGTCCACCCGGCATCTCTGAAAAGCTTCGTACGGTTTTTTCCAGCGGAAGGGAATGGATGGGGGAGCTCAAGAGTCTGGAATTGGTTGAAGGAAGTGTCGGTGGGGCGGGGCAATCCGTCTGATAACCCATTCGGTTAACCTTATAACTGAATATTTGTTGGCAGGAAACTACCATCCTCAGGAAGGGGTGTGCGTGGGTGCCTGGCAGGGAAATCGGCCTCGCTGACGCGCGTTTATGCAAAAGCCGACGCTTTTGATGCGCGATTTGCCCCTCGCGGCGTATGTCTGTGCTCCCATGGTTCGATCCCTGCCATACCCAGTTCTCCTCTGCGGGGTGAGCTGGAGTGCCCCATTCTGATTCGGGCCTCGTGGGTTGGGCAGCCGCAATCACAGACGCAAACCGCGCTTGAGTTTGAGCCCGGCTTTCGGATTCTTAAGACATGCACCTCCTAGATCAGATCGCCGAACACGTCCGTATATCGCCAGAAAAACTCGCTCACGTAAGCGATGCTAGGCAGATCACCTACGGGGAGCTTGGTGCAAAGTCTGACGCGCTGGCGGCATGGCTGGACCGGGAACTTGGCGGCAGACGCTGTCCAGTCGCAATTCTTGGACACAAGGAACCGGAGATGATCATCACCTTTCTGGCCGCCGTTAAGACGGGACGTCCCTACGTGCCCATCGACCAGTCCACGCCCGCTGCTCGGATCGAGCGTGTGATGGAAGTCTCGGAGGCGGGTATTCTGCTCAGTCCTCAAAAGGTGGCTGAGATCCCGGCTGGCGAACCGTACGACTGTGCCCGGAGGGTTGAGGGGAACGATCCGTTCTACGTTCTTTTCACCAGCGGAAGCACCGGGGAACCCAAGGGCGTAGTCATCACACTTGCCAACTTGAACCATTAT
>JBILLC010000447.1:0-2813 GCA_044376275.1 Chthoniobacteraceae bacterium
CCCAACAAGGGGGTCTTCTCCACTACAAGCACCCCAGCCAATTTTTACTCTGTAGCATGTCCGAGTTTTACCGGCGTCTCTCTGTAAAGTTTTTCAAACTACGAACCAAACTGCGGAAGTCGGGTTAGAGTTGAGGATGTAAGAACTCATCAGCAGTTCAGGCGATCCTCGTCTACCAACCGCGTTCTGCTGATTGTTCTGCTTCATGCGCTTGGATTTCACATAAAGTGATACCAGTGCGGAATTGCAGACGGGAAATCTCTCGGAAAATTTCAGCCCCAGAGCAAAAACTTTGGCCGTGCACTGCGAGTTTCGGAATTGACTGTGTCTTTCTGCCGCCCCTCATCCTGTGTTCCTGCACCTCAGTACGCTCTTCACATGGTCGCAGTACCTCACGATATCTGCCGCCGCCAAAATTCCTGAGACAATCACAACTCTTCTCGCCCCCGCATCCAACACCTGCTCGAGATTTTCAAGTTTGATTCCCCCGATGCAAAAGACAGGGACAGACACCGACTCTTGAACTGACCGAATATCGTCGAGGCCGATCGCAGGGCGGCCCGGCTTTGTCGGCGTTGCAAAGAGCGGCCCGAATCCAATGTAATCCGCGCCCTGCTCGATCGCAGCCCGGGCCTGCGCGACGCTGTGAGTTGATTTGCCAATCAGCGGAAGTGCAACCTCGCCTGCTAACGCCCGCCCTGCACGCCAGCGGGCATCGCCAACCTCGAAGTCATCCTGCCCAACATGCGCGCCCTGCGCCCCAACAGAAGGCACTAACTCAGGATGATCGTTCAGAATAAAAGGCACTCCCGCGGACTCTGTTATGGGAATTAACCGACGCGCATACGATTCGATCTCTTCTTCCGAGGCTCCTTTCGCGCGTAATTGGAGAACATCGACTCCGCCTTCCAGCATCTTTTCGACCACCTGCTCCAGATCCTCGGAGCGCACATACCCAAGGTCGGCTATTCCATAAAGCAGAGCTTCCGAGAGACTTTTCATTCACCGTAAGGCTAACACTTGGATCTGGGCGCCGTCACTCCGAATGAGGGAACGACAGCGCGAAAAAAACCACGGCTTCAGAAACAAACCGGAGGCAATCCCGCCCACCCGAGCATCGGTAGCACGATCGAGGCTTTCCCTGCAGTTGGTCACGCCGTAATCTATCGGGATTCCCCCTAGCACTGTGAAGCCCACCCGCTTTCAATCATCGATTCTATGGACGGCCGCAGGCATTGCCGCCGTCTCGGCTGGCATACCCATTGGACAGGAAATACGCTCCGCCCTGTTCCCGGGACTTTCGAAGAGTCCGAGCCCAATGATTCACAAGCAGGACAAGGCATCCATTTCACACACGCAGGCGGCTTCCGCTAATCCGGCGTCTGAAGGCAAGCTTGGCGACGATGCGATTGAGGCGGAAGTTTCTAAACTGCTCGTTGCTTCCTCGCGGGTTGGCGACTCGAGGTCAGCAACAGAGATAATGAATGCGATCTCCGCCGCTAATGATGAAAAAAGCGATCTGCGACGCTACTTGCTCATCTATGAGGCGGTGGGTGAGTTGGGTCGCCATGATTTCGAAGCTGCCCTCTTGCGCGCCCGCAAGGAAAACAACCATATTGCTGAACGCGCTCTTGAGCGACGATGGGCAGAGGTTGACCCTCTTGGCGCCGCGAAGGCATGGGCCAGCGGCGCTGAAAAGCTGGTGAGTGATTCCTTTTTTTCCTCATGGACAAAAATCAATCCTTCGGGCGCTCTAACTTGGTTTTCATCGCTCGAGGAAGGTCCCCAGAAACAGAGGGCACGCGAGCTTGTTCTCGAGCGCGTGGCCAAATCCGACCCGCAGCGCGCCCTGGATTTTGCCCACCAGATCGCCGACGAAAGGGACCGGACGTCGCTCGTGGCGCGCTCGCTCAAAACCGTTGCGGGCTCCGACATGACCCAAGCTCTCTCAATCGCGCGCGCCCTACCCGAGGGAACCACCCGCGATACCGCCTTGGACACAGTGATCACGCAGCTGGCAGCCAACGACTTGGCGGCCGCCCAAAAATTGATTTCGGAAAACCCATCAAGTAGCTTCTCCCAAGCCGCCGCCAGCGTTGCCGCTGGGCTGTTGAAGCAATCTCCGGATCAAGCGATGGCGTGGGCAAACGCCCTTGCAGACGGAAATGCCAAGGATGCGGCCTACGCAGGTATCGCAAAGGAATGGGCAGTCCGGGATGTCACAGCCGCCGCGGCTTGGCTCGATACACTGCCGGCTGGTACAAACAAAAACGCTGCCGTGACAGCATTCGCCGGCCGTAACGCCGCCCGAGACCCGGAAGGCGCAACACTTTGGGCATCCACCCTGCCTGCGGGTGAACCCCGCACGCGTCTCCTTAACATGACCGTTGGAAATTGGCAGAAAACCAATCCAGTCGCAGCACAGCAATGGATTGAAACCGTAGAGTCTCTCTCTGCCACGGAAAAAGAGGCGCTTTTAAACCGCAACAACACCTCAAAATCCTCGCGGGACAAAACAAAAGCCGTGGACAAGCCCTCCTCGAAAAAATAAGCCCGCCAAGGCAACTCCACTCTGCCCGCCCATCAGCCTCTGAATGAGCCGTCAGGGCATACGCTCTATTTTTCGAACCGCCACGGGATGCCTTGCTTTCAGACGGCCGGTTGTGAAGGCTTCCACCCTTCCATGGGATCTGCCTTCCAGACCTTCCTCTCCCGCCTCACCAGCACTCTCAGCCTCTGGGGGATCTGCGCCGCGACCATTTACTGGGCTTTTGAATGGGGATTTTGGGCACTCATCGGCATGCTATCGGTCT
>JBILLC010000446.1:0-2813 GCA_044376275.1 Chthoniobacteraceae bacterium
CGTTTTTGCCCCGACTGGAGGCGAGCGCGTCTGCGTGCTCATCGATCTTCCCGACCCCGCTCAAATCGCGGATCTCGCTTTCCTTGACGATCCCTCCTTCACCATTCAGCGCCACGCGTACGAAGACTTCGTGCTCGGCCTCCGCGACGGCGTGCTCGAGGAACTGAAACTCAAAGGCGGCGATCTGTTCGCCTATGAAATCACAGGCGGCAGCAACCTTGATTTGCCGGACACGTGTTTCTCTCAGGATGGGACAGAGCATTCGTTTGAATCCGCCGTTTACCAATCTTTCGACATCATTCTTTGCATTTCCACTTACTCAGCCACCGCTCCCCTGACCGCGTTCGCAAAGAAATTCGGCTTTCGCGGAGCAACGATGCACGGAATGAACCCGATCATTCTCAGCTCGGGACTGTCGGTGAATTACGAAGATGTCAGCCGGCAGGCTGAAAAACTGCGACTTGGAATGACTGGCGCTGACTGGGTTGAAATCGACTACACTGTGCTCAATGAAAAGGCGACGCTCCGCCTCGAACTCGGCGGACAGGAAGCTCAAAAAAGCCATGGTCTTTGCCGCGGCGGTCCAGACGTGGCGAACCTCCCGGCTGGCGAAGTGTACTTCGTCCCAGTTTCCGCCGAGGGCAATTTTCCAATGCAGTACGCCGACGGATCGCTCGCCATGATGACCGTCACTAAAGGACGGATCACCAGCGCACGTCTCCTTTCAGGATCCCCGGAGACCGTTGCTGCGCACAACCGAAAGCTCGCATCCGATCCCGTCACTGGGGAAATCGGCGAACTTGGATTCGGCACGCAGGAGTTGCCTCCGAGCGGACGTGATATTCAGGATGAAAAAATTCTCGGAACGCTTCATGTGGCCACCGGCCGAAGCGATCATCTCGGGGGAAGTCTCACTCCGGACCGCTTCGCAAGCCGTCTCAATGCAACGCACGATGACATTCTGTTTAGCTCCACGAAAACTCCTCGCATCAACGTGCCGGAAGCAAGATTGCATCGCAAAGGCACGACGCATGTCGTGGTTCAGAGCTACGAGCCTTCCGCTTACCTTAAAAGCTTGCTGCTGGCACAGTAAACAGATTCAACAGCCACGTTGCCACATCCATGGGCTCGCAAATCCTACAAAAAAACAAACTGCTCCTTCTCGCTTTGTCGGGAATCGGAGCAGCCTTGTTTTGGAAGATTGGCGCGATGACCAATGCGACCCAAAAGGTCGGATTCACTCCGGGCGGATCAGCAGGCGCTCCGGGTGAATACACGCAAAAACAGAACGGGGCCGAGCAAAAATGCTGTGACAAACCGCCCTCAAAAAGCGCTTTGATGCTGGCGCGCTAAACACGCAGCAAGCGCCGATGGATCACACTCGTTTCCATGTATTGAGTGTTTTTAACCGGCATCATCTGTCACTTTAAACTGCGCCCATCCCGCGATGCTCTTCAAAAACGCCCGCCTCATTCTGCCCGAGCGGATTCAAACTGCGGGCGCTCTTCGCGTCAGCGATGGCCGTATCGCGCAGATTTCGCGGGCCGGCGAAACACTGGCAGCCGAACCCGGGGAGGCCGTGCTCGATGCCAACGGCAAATTCCTCGCACCGGGCTTTGTGGACATGCACATTCACGGCGCACTCCGTCGAGACAGCATGGAGGCGACCCCAGAAGCGTTTTCGGAGATATGCAAGTTCCATGCATCGGGCGGCACAACCGCACTCGCGCTCACCACCGTCAGTGCTCCACAGGCTGAAATCATCGCAGTTCTCAAGACCGCCGGATCCATCGACCCGAATGCAACGGGAGGCGCGCGGATTGTTGGGGTTCACATCGAAGGGCCGTATTTCTCAAGGGAAAAACCCGGGGCACATCTCCCAAGTTTGCTGCGCGATCCGGATCCTGCGGAGTACTCGGAATGGTTGCAGTACAAGCATTGCATCACTCAAGTAACCCTCGCCCCTGAGCTTCCCGGTGCGCTGGCATGTGTCGAAGCGCTTTGCGCTGCGGGTATCCGCGTGAGCGCCGGACACAGCGATGCCTGGGACGAGGAGGCTTCGGCAGGATTCGCACACGGCATTCGCCAGGCCACTCATACCTTTAATTGCATGTCGAGCGCCCGCAGGCGGGGCGCCTACCGGGTTGCCGGATTGCTGGAATTCGCGATGAGCGAACCGGAGATGTTGTGCGAGCTGATCGCGGACGGCCATCATGTGAGCCCGACTTTAATGCGTGCATTGTATCGGGCCAAGGGCCCCGACGGCATCGTTCTTGTCACAGACGCCGGCGGCGGCGCGGGACTTGCAGAGGGGCAAAGTTTCATGGTCGGATCCATCAAAGCGATTGTTCACGAAGGAATCAGCCTGACCGAGGATGGTTCTGCGCTCGCCTGCAGCGTCGCCCGCATGAACGAGTTGGTGCGCACGATGGCGGAAAAGGTGGATGTCCCCCTTCATGAGGCGGTCCGGATGGCCTCGCTTAATCCGTCGAAAGCCCTCGGACTGGACCACGTCCTCGGTTCGCTTGAGACCGGACTCAAGGCAGATCTGGTCCTGCTGGACGAAAAGCTGGGGGTGGAAATGACCTTTGTGGAAGGCCAGCGGGTTTTCTAGAGTAGGTTTTCGAGAGCACTCGGGCAGATGGCTCGTGTTTGTTAAGGTTTTTCTGTTTCGAGCTTGCCGCTGCCAAATGCTTTCCTAGGTTTGTTGGCATGGCCCAACTAGCACCAGTCGCCTACGACTCTAAAATCGAGGGAAACATCATTTTCACCCGGCTTGACGCCGCGATGAACTGGATGCGTAAGAACTCTCT
>JBILLC010000448.1:0-2810 GCA_044376275.1 Chthoniobacteraceae bacterium
TCTTACATCGTCATCTTGCCTGGCCCGGGCCGAGTTTGGAGCGGTAAAGTGTCCGCAAAAGGCAGTGCAAGCCAGTGCACACAAATAGTGACGCGCTTAATGTTGAAACGGCCTGATGAAGTGCTCCCGGGAACTTGCAGTCCAAAAACGGACTCTAATTTAGAACCTCTGCCGTGTAGAGATTGGATTGTGACCTCTTAAAATGAGGGCGGCTGGATTCGCGAAAGCCACTGACTCCGTAAGATCAGTTGCCGATCTCACGCGAAGACGCGAGTACGTTAAGACATGGGGACGTCGGGACGCGGGGACATGAAATTCCGGCGTGATCTCACGATTTTTAACGCCACAGTTCCAGTGCTGGCCGGTGCTCAGCTTGAACCGCGTTGCGGGTGGCAAATGTCGCTGTGTAAGCGCTGAAATCATCGTCCGGATATTTCTTCTCCTTGATCAGCACAAACGTCACGGTCGTCCCGGGATGTTCCGCTGCATAGTCTGTCACGTCGAGCCAAGCGGTGCGCTCTGGCGCACCCGGCACGAAGCAAAGATGTCCCACGGGCCGGGTATCGAGATTTACTTTTGCCATCGCCGAAACGTTGCGACAAACGCCCGGCGCCTGTTTTGCGTTTAATGTCCGCTCGTCCCAGTCGTCGGTGGGTGTGCCGTACACGAGGTGGTCAAATGACTCTCCTTCGGGCCCATCCACCCGTCCGTGTAAATGCAGCAATACGCGACTGGCGCTGCCGATGTCCGCCGGCAGGCGGAAGCGAACAAACGAGACTTGGTTGACCCCGTCTGAGCTTTGGCGGACGCCCATGCTGGCTGATTCGCCGAAGCAACGTTCATTCTCCGCGCCCTGCCTGATCTCACCGTCAGCCTCTGGCACGAGGATCTCCCGGCGGCATGTGTGCGGTTCGATGCTGATCAGCCAAACGCTATCTTTTGGCTGCACAAAAGCGAACGGCCTGTCTGTCACCGGCGCACGCAAAATAGTTTCGCCAAAGCGTGACGCGCTGACCTCTCTAATTTGAAGCAGGCTCCCAACCGGGACCGGAAGGCCCCCGAGATCAAGTGTGAGAGGATAGTCCGCGCGGCTGTTGGGCTGCGGCAGCCAGAGGTGAATCCGGCCGGTGCCCGGATCCCTTGAACACAGCGGGCTGACGTTGATATCGGCGCTGCGGCAGCCCGTATCCAGCAAGGGCCGTGCATTTGCAAAGCCCGTGGCGAACAGACGCGTCACCTCGGCATTCTTGGTGCTGTCGCCGATGTCACCGGCGCCGCCGGCCGCAGTTTCGGAATCGTGTTCCCGGACCAGTGTTTTGCAAACGCTGTTCGCTTTCTTCTGTCCATCTGCGAATTTGAATTGATACAGGGCTTTGGCGCCTGCGCGGGTGGCGAGCCCCCAGACGGACGCTTGATTACGGAAAACCACGGGTGTGTCACAAGTGAAGTTGGTTTCGGGCCTCGCCCACATGCGTCCGGTCGAATGATTGAACTCCGAGTAGATGATCGGCAGGGCTTCGCCATCTGGGGACTCGGATCGCATCATTGCGTTCATCTCGTCGATCTCAGTCACAAATGAACGGGGCCTGCTGTTATAACGATGCTTGCAGAACCAATTCACAAGCGGTGGATCGGCGCGCCGACCTTCGAAGTCGGTGCGGATCATGCGCATCATTTCTCTGGCGAGCTCGCTGCTGCCGCTGCCCGCGAGCACAGGTGCCGCGAACACGGGTGTGAGCGTCGTCCCGCGCAGGCGATTAGCGTCCGCAATCGCGCTATGCACGGCATCAGCGTAAATCTGAAGGCTGCGCACGTACACCCCCGGCTGAAGGTTGAAGGCGAAGGTCTCAGGTTCATTGGCGTACTCGTAGTGACAGACCCCGGCGGTTTGCGCCTGATGGAAGACCCATGCGTACAGAGTTACCCAGTTTTCCCACGCGGTTTGCCAGTGCCCGTCCCAATGGGAGCCGTTGAGCTCGCACAATGTTGTGATGCCAAGTCTCTGGAGCAGCCGATTGGCATAGTCGACTGTGTATGACGATTTCCTCGGTTCGGTGAAGCGGTTGGCCGCACGCTGGGCTATGGTGTCCCAGTCAATCACACCGCAGTGAATCGGGTCTGCACGCACACTAGCGCGATGCTTCGCAAAATCGTCAAGCGTCTCGACGTGCTTGCCGAGTTGGAGATCATCCCTCTGCACATGACGACTGGCGGTGTACCAAGTCCTCATGCCGTTCACACCAAGATAGCGGAGCCATGCATCATGGTTCTCGCCCTCCAGCAGATTCGGAGAACTGAAGCCGACATAAGTCATGCTGGTGCCGACCACCTGTGTCGTGGGGCGCAGGGTTACCACCGGGCTATCCGGCATCGCCCCGGAAAGTGATCGATAAATGGCGATTTCGGAAAGGCCTCCACCGCCGCCGGTGCGGATTTCGACGCGCACCGCGCCGGCCATGACGGCGGGAAAGATCCGTGGACCAGTTCCAAGGCTTTCGCCTTCGAATAAAGTGCGCCAACCATTGTCATCGTGGATGCTGACCCGATGCCAGCGGATGTTGCGTTGGATTTCACTCAGTGCAATTCGGTCAATAGGCGTGGGTGAGCCAAGGCTGGTCTCGATCCAAGCTTCGGTGACATTTTTCGCCAGGTGCCATGCTGTCTCGGGTCTGCCATCGATGGCGTTGCAAGGTGAGCTGCCGCCGTCACGGTAACTGCTGGCGTGGGTGTAATCGTAGGCGATGGCTGCAAGTTTGATGCGGCCGTCGGGACCATCGCGACCCTGATCCGCAATATGGTTGGACTGGTCG
>JBILLC010000449.1:0-2809 GCA_044376275.1 Chthoniobacteraceae bacterium
GCGAGACACTTTCAAACTCACCGAAGGCCACCAAACTTTGAGCCTCGGGGCGATCCACCATTTCCCATGCTTCCCCGTAGAGATTCGACGAAGGAAGGCTGCGCCCAAGCGACTCCTCGAAGGCACGCCCGCCCCACACCCGCTCCTGATACAAAGGCACAAACGAGAGAGGTTGATCAAAATTCATCGGAGGCTGCGCGCGTTTTGGAGTTCATACAACATCGCTCAGGGAAGAGCCATCTTTCAGCTAAGATTGAAGCTGGGCATTTTAGTCTGTCAGCATTTCAACCCTTTTGTGTCTTAAGCGTATTTTGGATTCCGGTCGTGATAATCTGATTCTGAGGAAAGTGCCTGAGCCGCCGGAGGGCATTCAAAGCGGGGTACGCCCGCCACCCCCGCTTGAATCGATTCCCTTTCTTAGCCCTCGAATTCGAGTTGATTCAATCTAGTATTTGCCTAAGTTAGCGTGAAAAGGTGGCGGGCGCCAAGGTGGCGGACCGTTGGCCGCAGAGTAACAGCGTACAGCGTACAAGAAAAAATAGAGAGATATGATGAACTCGACTGAAACTGGGGAGCGTTCAGGGCCCGAACCGATCGCATCTGAAAAAGTTGCCCACGAGCGGAAAGTATTCTTTTTGGATCTCAAGGAAAACCAAAGGGGTCGTTTCTTAAAAATAACCGAAGACGTCGGCGGACGTCGGGACACAATTATGCTTCCCGCCCCTGCCTTCAGGGAGTTCCTAGAGGCGCTTCAGCGTCTGGTGGAATTTGAGGAAAAGCTTTAAGTCCGACCTTCCAAGCCAGCGATGGAGCGGCTGAAACCCGCCGCGGGACACAACAAAGTTTAATGAAACCGTCCTCTCTGATTGGGAGGACGGTTTTTTTGTCACCACCGATCCGAAGTGAACCATACCGCTGAGACCCTCGCGGAGCTCTCGCGCTATCTTGGCGCCGAGGCCCGCAGAATGACCATCCTCGGGGAAGGCAACACCTCAGCCAAACTGGGGACAGACACTTTTCTGGTGAAGGCAAGCGGATCCAACCTTGGGACGCTCACTCCAGACGATCTGGTAGAATGCCAGGCGGCCCCTCTGTTGGAACTAATGTCCAACGCCCATGTCTCCGATGATGAAGTGGACCACGCGCTTCTTGGGTGCCGATCGGACCCGGCGGCAAAGCGCCCATCCGTGGAAGCCCTTTTCCATGCGTACCTGCTTTCACTTCCGGGGATCCGATTCGTGGGCCACACGCACCCCGATGCTGTGACATCCATCCTTTGCTCGCCGGCTGCCGAGGACTTCGCAGCGCGCCGCATTTTCCCTGACCAAGTCGTCTGCTGCGGCCCTGCATCGGTCCTCGTGCCCTACGCGGACCCGGGAGTCTGGCTCGCGCAAAAAATCCGAGAAGGAGTCGAGGGCTACATTAAAGTCCACCGGACCGCGCCCCGAGTGGTTCTTCTGATGAACCACGGAGTGATCACGCTTGGCCCCACTCCCGAGTCAGTCAAAGCCGCCATGCAGATGACCATCAAGTCAGCCGTGATTTTTATGGGCGCAAAATCATTGGGTGGTCCAAATTTTCTCACAGAAGCCACCATTGAAAGGATCGCGGGCCGTCGTGATGAGCATTACCGGCAAGCAGCACTGAAACTCTGATTCGCCCTTATTATTACTGCAAAAACGCCGCACCGTGCGGCTGGTCAGCTATAACCGCCAAAGCTCGCATCGAGATCCAGCTTCCAATCAGTCTCGCAATCAAGCTACCAATCCTCCATCACCTCATTATTCTGCCGCTCGCTATGAAAGCTCTGGTTCTTACCGAATACAAAAAACTCGAACTCCAAGACCTGCCCAAACCGGACCCAGGGCCGAACGAAGTGCTCATCCGCGTGGAGGCATGCGGTGTGTGTGGAAGCGATGTTCACGGTTATGACGGCAGCACGGGCCGCCGAATTCCGCCGCTGGTGATGGGACACGAGGCTGCTGGCACCGTGGCCGATGTGGGTGCAAACATCACAAACTTTCGCAGCGGGCAGAGAGTCACGTTTGATTCAACTGTTTCGTGCGGCACTTGTTTCTTTTGCCAGCGCGGCAACATCAACCTTTGCGACAACCGGCAGGTGCTCGGCGTCTCCTGTGGCGACTACCGCCGTGCGGGAGCTTTCGCGGAATTTGTTTCTGTCCCCGCGCGCATTCTTCATCCGCTTCCCGATTCATTGTCCTTCGAGAAGGCGGCGATGATCGAGGCCATCTCGGTCGGGGTGCATGCTGTCGGCATCACTCCAGTATCGCTCAACGACACAGCTGTTGTTGTTGGTGCCGGAATGATCGGCCTGCTGACTCTGCAAGCGGCTCAACTTGCAGGCTGTCGAAAGCTGATTGTGATCGATGTTGACGATTCGCGCCTTCGCACCGCGCAACAGCTTGGTGCGACTCACGTCATCAACGCAAAAACAACAGACGTTCCATCCGCCGTCCGTGAACTCACCCAAAAGCGGGGTGCCGATGTCGCTTTTGAATGCGTAGGCACCACTGCGACGGTCACCTCTGCGATTGAATCAACCTGCAAGGGAGGAACCGTAACGCTGGTCGGTAACATCGCTCCGAAAATCGAGCTGCCCCTGCAGTCAGTAGTCACGCGCCAAATCCGGCTGCAAGGTTCCTGCGCATCATCAGGCGAAATCCCCGCTTGCATCGACCTGCTCGCATCAGGCGCGATTCGAGTCGAGCCTATGCTTTCCGCATTCGCGCCACTTGAGGACGGTCCAAAGTGGTTCGAGCGGCTTTACAGCCACGAACCAAACCTGATG
>JBILLC010000025.1:0-10626 GCA_044376275.1 Chthoniobacteraceae bacterium
ACGATTCTCACCCAGTTGTTCGATTCGGTTGAATTGATCCTGCCGGTCTGCCAGTGCAACATCTGCCTCGAGAATCGACGCTTGAATTGAGGCAAGGTTCGCGGCCTGTACGGCGACCTGCGCATCTGCGTCACGAGTGTCCTGCTGGATGAGCAAATCTCCGGCTTTGACCTCGTCCCCAACTTTGATCGGAACCGCACTGACGAGCCCCGCGACAGACGGTGCGATCCGAACGTTTTCATTCATACTCTCAACCAAACCACGCGCACCTATGGACTGCGCGTAGGGAGCTGCGGGAGGTTCGATAAGGGGCGGCGGCACCGGAGGCACGACCTTCTGACGCTGCACAAGTGATACCGAAAAACCGATCCCAGCGAGCGCGATAAGCAACGAGAAGTATTTAAACATAGGAAGCGTGATATTGACCTGCCTGGTGAACGGCTTTCATGTGACCATCCTCCATCTCGGTAATCCGGTCGGCGAATGAAAAGATGCGGCTGTCGTGCGTGACGACGATCACGCAGCGGTCCTGGCTGCATGCGGTTTCTTTCAAAAGCTCCAATACTTTCCGGCCGGATACGGCGTCCAGTGCTGCGGTTGGCTCGTCGCAGATCAGTAGCCGCGGCTTGTGCACCAGCGCCCTTGCGATGGCCACACGCTGCTGCTGACCGCCGGAGAGCTCCGAGGGAAGCGACTTCAATTTGTCGCCGATCCCCATCTTTTCCATCAGCACGATCGATTCGCGCTCCGCGTTGGCCCGTGACTTGCCTTGGAGCAGAAGCGGCACCGAGACGTTCTCGAGCGCGTTCCAAGTTGGGATTAAATTGAACTGTTGAAAGACAAACCCGATGTTGTCCCGGCGGAATTCTGTGAGCTGCGACTGGCTCATCGATGCCAGATCCCGGCCGAACACGGACACGGTGCCCTCCTCAAAGTCGAGCGTTCCGCAAATAACGCTCAGAAGGGTCGTTTTGCCACAGCCCGACGGCCCGACAATCATCATGAACTCGCCGCAGCGCGCCTCGAACTGGACGCCCTTGAGTGCATGCACCATGCCTTCCCCGCGTCCGTACGTTTTTAACAACGACTTGGTGGTCACGGCATTTTCGATTTGGGCGAGAGCGGACATTTTCGAAAGACAAGTGTATGAGGCCGACCGGTTTTATTTGAAGACCATCGCAGCCTCGGCCCGGATCACTTTGATGACGCCGACCAGTGCCGAAATCACGCAGATCAGCAAGATGACCGCTCCGGAAAACACCAGCACCTGCCAGGGCATGTAAAAAGGCGGCTGGCCCTTTTTAAGAACGGCGTTTCCAAAGCCCGCGGCGAGCCCGACGCCAAGCCCGTATCCGGTAAATCCGACGGTGAAGGCCTGGAGCGTCACCATGCGGATCAATAAAAAGCGACCCGCCCCCATCGCTTTCAGGGCGGCCATGAAGCGGATGTTTTCATGGATGAAAAGATAGAACGTCTGACCCGCGATCGCTATTCCAACGATGATCCCCATGAGCACAACTGTGCCAAAGGAAATCGGGATCCCGGTGTTTTTGAAATACCATTCGATGGTGCGCCGGGCAAAGTCGTCGGAAGAAAATGCGCGCAAGCCGCCGAGGTCGCCGATGCGTTCGAGCAGCGACGCGATGTCCGCCCCGGGCTTTGGCTGAACAAGAATGAAGGACAAAAGCTTCCTCTGCGGCGGGGAGTATTCGAGCGCCCGCGAGTAGGTGGTGAACACGTAGGGCTGGCCAAGGAAAGAGCGTTCGGTTTCGCAGATCGCGACGACACGCGCTTCCTTGTCGTTGATCTCGAAGGTGGATCCCACATGCAGTTCGATTCCGCGTTTGCGGAATTTGGATATCGCGACCTGATCGACGATAACGGCGTTTGGCAGTCGCAAGTCCTCGATGTTTCCTTCGCGGATGTGACCGGGGCGCCCAACAAGCGTGGCGCTATCGAGGCCGGTGAGCTGCACGGCTTGAAAGGTTCCATCCGGCAGGCGGGCTTGGAGGATGCTCCAGAAAAGAGGCACCGCCCATTGCACATCATCGACTGAGCGCACGCGCTGCAGATCGATTTCACGCAGGGGCACGACCTCGTTCACCTGCTCCACCTTCGCGTCCGCGACCCAGATTGGCACCCGCACGTTTCTGACGGTGGCTGTCGTCCACAGCAGCAGCCCGCAAAACACAGAGGTCTGCTGCGTCATCAGTAACGCGCAAAACGTGAGGCCGCATACCAACATCGCGTATTTGGCGCGGTCGCCAAACAGCATCTTGAGAGCAAGGCGCATCATGGCGTTTGGATGGGTGGAGGTGGGCTGGGATGTCTGGAGTGGCCAGTGGGCCGGTGCCCGCTGGGGTGGGCGATCATTTTGCCGGCGGCAATCCCGGAGCAAGCACCGGCGATGGCTTTGCTGCGAAAAGCGGCAGCGCTTTGAGTGCCGAATGATAAACGCCCCAAGAAAGCGGCAGCGCAATCCAAAGCCAGGCGACAAGAAGTTGAACGGTTCTCATGAATTTTTGGCGCAGGAATTCGCATCATCCGCCGGGTGGTGATGAAAGCGCGGATCGACCGGGCGCACCAGAAGGTTTGCGATCAATCCGAGAACCAGCATGGCGGCGACGATGTACATCGTTAAATTGTAGGCCTCCGCCGCTGGAACACCGGCTTTCTTCTGGGCGTCGGAGATGTAGTTGACGAGGGAGGGCCCGATCACAGCGGCGATCGACCAGGCCGTGATCAAACGCCCGTGGATGGCTCCCACCTGCATCGTGCCGAAAAGGTCACGGAGATAGGCGGGAATTGTCGCAAATCCGCCACCGTACATCGAGATGATCAGTGCGGTGACAGCCACAAACCAGCTCTGTGCTCCGGCCTGCTGCGTAAGCGGCACAGTGCAGTACAGGACGCCACCCGCGATGAAAAAAACGCAGTACACGGCGCGTCTGCCGATGCGATCCGAGAAGGACGACCACACAAAACGCCCGCCCATGTTGAAGATGGAAAGCAATCCGGCGAATCCCCCTCCAATGGCTGCGCTGACACCGAACATGTCCTGGCACATGAGCGAGGCTTGACCCAGAATGCCGATGCCTGCGCTTACGTTCATGCAGAGCACCACCCAAAGCAGCCAGAATTGCGGTGTTTTCCATGCGACATCCACGCTGACTTGAACCGCCGCCTTGGCTTGGTTGGGCTGGCTTTCCGCCCAGCCAGCCGGCTTCCAGCCTTCCGCCGGCACGCGTACGATTAAAGCCCCGAAAAGCATGGAAACCGCGTAGAGCGCGGCCATTGCTGCGAA
The DNA here is from genome assembly GCA_044376275.1 of Chthoniobacteraceae bacterium. Lineage (GTDB taxonomy): Bacteria > Verrucomicrobiota > Verrucomicrobiia > Chthoniobacterales > Chthoniobacteraceae > Chth-196. Next base: position 3,305 of record JBILLC010000025.1, read on the forward strand.
CGCAGCAGACACACCGACGGAGGTCGGCGTTTTAAAATAATCCATCAACTGCACCCCGAGCGGAGCACCCAGCAGCGCGCCGCCTCCAAAACCCATGATCGCCATTCCCGTCGCCATGCCCGGGCGGTCTGGAAACCATTTCATGAGTGTTGACACCGGAGCGATGTATCCGATCCCCAAGCCGATGCCGCCCAAAAAGCCGTAGCCAAGATACAAAAGCTCGATGCGGTGGAGCTCGACGCCAAGAGCGGCGATCAGCAAACCGCCGCAGAAGCAGAGCATGCTTGCGAACATGCTTTTTCTGGGACCGCTTTTTTCAACCCATTTTCCAAAAGTCGCCGCCGAAATGCCGAGCATGAAGAGAGCGATCGAATAAATCCAGCCCACCTGAGGGATGCTCCAGTCCTGGCCTGGCAGCGCCTGTGTGATGCCGAGAATTTTGGTGAGAGGCGCGTTAAATACACTGAACCCGTAAACTTCGCCGATGCACATGTGAACAGCGATGGCGGCCGGTGGTGTCATCCAACGTGAAAACTCCGGGCCGGCCACAGTGGATGAACGATCTAAAAAAGCCATCGGATGTTGATAATTGAAGGATGCTTCTGGGCCGCTGGGGCGTTCGTTCAATACTTCCATCGTCCGAGACCGCAAGCCCACGGGCTATCCAGACTCTGATTTGGGCTGGATTTCAAGCACGCAAATCTCGCACGGTGGTGATAAGCCTCGCACACGGCCCGCAGACCGATTTTCACTCGTTTTATGGGCGCGATTTTGCGAAGCATCTGCGAACCAAATGACAAAACCACCGGTGCACGCCCTCAAGATTCTGCGAGTCACCGCCACAAAAGTGGTCGAGGAGGATGACTTGGTGGCGGCTGAGGAGCCTCTTGGAATCGAGCTTGGCTATTCAACCGAGGCTGGCCGTGAAACTCGAGAGCTGGCTGTGACAATGCGAACACCCGGCAACGATTTGAACCTGGCGCTGGGGTTTTTGTTCACCGAGGGAGTGATCAAGGCGATGAGCGATGTCGCATCCATCCGGCATTGTGAGAAGGTTTCCGGCCCCGAGCAGTCAGGCAATCTGGTGAAGGTGGAGTTGGATGAATCGGTTCGTCTGGCTCCGCATTTGTTCCAGCGGCATTCCTTCATCAGTTCGAGTTGCGGGGTCTGCGGTAAAGCAAGCATTGAGGCTGTCCGTTCGCATAGTGTGGTATCAAACAGCGGGGCGGACCCTCAAATTTCAGCAGCAGTGTTGTATCCGCTTGGCGACTCTGTGTTCAGCCAGCAGCGAGTGTTTGGTGCGACCGGAGGGCTGCATGCTGCTGCGCTTTTTGAGGCGGAGGGAAAGCTTCTGTTGGTTCAGGAGGATATCGGACGCCATAACGCTGTGGACAAGTTGGTGGGCGTATCGCTTTCGAAAGGCTGGTTGCCCCTTGAAAGTCACATTCTGTTTTTAAGCGGCAGAGCTTGTTTTGAGTTGATTCAGAAAGCAGCGCTCGCGGGAATTCGAGTGGTGGCGGCGGTGGGAGCACCCTCGAGCCTTGCAGTCGAATGCGCTCGTGATTTCGGCATGACGCTGGTGGGCTTTTTGCGCGAAGGCCGGTTCAATGTGTACAGCGGTGCGCATCGAATCCGAGATGTGAAGGGGTCCGCGCTTGGTTTATAGAGTGCATCCCGGTTCCGAGGCGGCATTCACGCAGCGCTTTTTATGGATTAGCGCCATGCTCCTAATCAGAGAGCACCGCGGAGCGTCCGCTTTCATTGAGCTCAATCCAAGTGCCGCAAGTGACGCCGGGGATGTCCGTGAGACGCAGTCGGCCGATGCGCACGCGGATGAGTCGCAGTGTGGGGTGGCCCACGGAGGCCGTCATTTTGCGCACCTGATGGTATTTTCCCTCCACCAACTCGAGTGAAATCCAGCAGTCGGGAACGGTCTTGCGTACACGGATCGGAGGGTTGCGCGGCGCGACCTCGGGCTGCGGGTCAAGCAGTAACGCGCGGCATGGCAGCGTGCGATGGACTCCGAGCGTCACGCCCGTCTCCAGCTGCCGCAAAGATTGGGCTGAAGGAATGCGTTCAACCTGGGCCCAGTACTCCCTCACATGCGCGCGCTTTGGATGCAGAAGTCGCGCGTTCCACTGCGGCTCGTCACTGAGCAGCAGCATGCCCTCGCTGTCCGCGTCAAGGCGCCCGATTGGATAGACGTTTTTCGGGAAGCCGAATTCTGCGAGGGTTCCCCACCTGCTTCCGGGTTCAGGTGTGAACTGCGAGAGGATTCCGTAAGGCTTGTGAAAGCAGATCAACACGACTGAAGCTCCGCAGTTTTATCCGAACAAATCGCCTTGCCGCAATACGTTCACTGTCGCGGCAGGCTGCTTGGAAATGCGCTGCATTTCATCCAGCATCTCCTGTCGCAATGATTTGAACCCGCAGCGCTCCAGCGCTGGAATCAATGCCTCATACATTGGTGCGATGTGAAGTGCTTCGATCGGCGTCGGCAGTGGAAGGTCTTCGTCGAGTCGCACCATTTCGCGGTTTTCAAAAATGCGGGCGCGGCCGTCCACCAGCTTTGCGATAAGTTTCTCTGAGCCGACGGATCCGATGTTTTCATAAATTCCCGTCAATGAACCCCACTTGGAAATCAAAGCGCTCGCGCCTTTGGGCCCGATGCCGGCGATCCCCGGGATGTTGTCCGCGGAATCGCCAACAATCGCGAGGATGTCGCCGAGTTGTTCCGGCAGTACGCCCCATTTTTCCAATACCCGATCTTCATTCAGCAGTGCATACCCGTCCTGCGGCGTCTTTAGGTCCGTCTTGTTGGTGGAGTACACGCGGATATCGGGCCCGACAATTTGGAACAGATCTTTGTCGGCGGTCGCGATGACGCAGTCCCAGCCTTTTGCGCGGGCTGCCAGCGCGTAGGAAGCCATCAAGTCGTCGGCCTCGGTATTCGGAATCGATACGGAAATGAACCCCAGCAGGGTGATCATTTCACGCATCAGCTCCAGCTGCGCCTCGAGCGTTTCAGGCATTTCAGCGCGTTGAGCTTTGTACTCGGGTTGCAGCGCGGTGCGGCGTTCGGGGAGCCCTTCGTCCCACACGACTGCGGCCCGGGCGGGCGCGAGGTCCTTGAGCATCCTACGCAGTGATTTGAGGAAGCCGTAGACGGCCCCTGTCGGCTGTCCCGCTGGATTGGTCAGTCCGGGGAGGGCGTGGAAGGATCGGTATGCGTAGTAGTAACCATCAACAAGCAGGAGCTTCACCCGTGCAGAGTGGACTGAGACTGCGCCCGATAGAAAGCGTTCTTATCGCTCTCCGAGACTTTCTCAAGGCTGCGCTTCCTTCGCGGCGCTTTCGAGAGACTGTTTGATGGACTGCTCCCATTTGGCCCAATCGGTGCCGTGGTTGACATCGAGTAGAACGGTGAGCACCGAGACCGCTGTCTCTGCCATGGGATGGCCGGGGGCGCGAGCTGCCGCGAGCAGGACGGGGAGTTTGACGGGGTCGGGGCGGTTGAGGCTTTCTGCGACGATGATCTCCTGAAACCCGTGGTCGAGCCGCGCGTTTTTGATGTAGGGCAGCACCTGCAGGTAATCCTTATCTGCAATGAGGTTCACGATATGTTGTGCAGCGGCGGTCTGGCCCTCGGCCGGCATGCTGTTGACTTCGGATAAAAGCCCCAGGGCGATCGCGGAGTGTTCGCCCTGCGAGCGTAGCGCAGCGTCGATCTTTCGCTCCCAGACCGGGATTCCATCCTCAGCGGGCGCGGGCGCTTCGGTCATCGGCCGACCGGTTGGGGCGGCCGTGGCCGGGCCGGATGTAGGAGTCGAAAGATTCAGCTCGGACGGCGCCTGGCCGGGTGAGGTCTCGGAAGTGGGGATTTGGAGGGCGGTGCCGCTCGAATGAGAGTCGGGTTTGAGAATATACCAGACGGCTGCACCGAGGAGCAGCAGCAGTGCTCCGAAGACCAGTTTTGGGAGGTTACTCTTGCGCATGGTGGTCGTAGCTTAGCATTAAAACGACGGATGAGACCAACCGGAATTGATCTGTTTTGAGTTGAAAACCGCCGGCTGAGCGCGGACCGGGCTTCGGCCGGGCGGTGGCCAGGCAGTGGCCGGGCTTCGTCGGGGCTTTTCTACACGCCGGCTCGGTCCAGCATGGATTTGATGACTTTGGTGGCCTCGAATTCTTCTGCGGCGATTTCATAGGCCGCCTTGCAGTGTGCTGCGTAGTCGGCGTTGATCGACTTGACCGCTTCGGCGATGTCTTCGAGGGTTTCAAAGGCGATGAGTCCCTTGCCGCCGCCGTAGAGCTTTGTGAATTGCGTCTCCTGCGTGATGACCGGTCTTCCGGCGGCGAGGTAACAGGCCGAGCGGTCGCTGAACCATCCGGTTTTCAAGCGCACGTATTGGTCCTTTGCAACGGTGAACTCTCCTTTGGATTCCTGCAGGTAGCGGCGGTATTGATGCCAGTCAATGGAGGTCTGGCGCGAGTCGGCGAATTCCCAGCGGTTTGCCAGGAAGCGGTTGTGCGCGTGCTCATCGAGGATCTCCGTGGCGAGTTCGAAGGGTTCGCCCGCCCGGACCGGGGCTTCAACGAACTTTAGAAATTCAAGCGATTTGCTCCAGATGTAGTTGCTTCCCCTCCAGACCACGTCTTTGCGTCCGCTGGTGTTCCAGTTCGCAACGGAGCTGAAGCGTGCATTCGAGCGCGTGGGCCCGTCGGTTTTCCAAAAGTCCGTGACCACGGGCTGCCGGGTGGGCAGCCAGCGCACTCCATGGCTGGGGACCATGTAGTCCTTGGTTCCCACGAGCTCGCCAAAAGTGAAGAGAGTGTGGTGACGCTGAAGATATTCGGGCACCTTGCCATTGGCATTGTCGATGAGCAGCTGCTCCATGCCGGGATCGCTTTCGACGTAAATCAAGCGCTGGCATTTGAGCAGGTCCTCGTTCATTTCCTGCGCGCCGCAAACGTTGAGGATCGCCTCAGCTTCGACGTAAAGTTCCCGCACTTTTTGAAGCGTCATGCCAACGCATTCCGGCTTCTTCATGTAGCGCGCGCAGTAGGCCCATTTTCCCTCGAATCCGAACTCCTTCGAAAGGGTGTCCATCAGCTTGGCAGCGTAACGGTAGCTCTCGTTTACTTCATACGCGACGGGATCGTACGGCAGGCGCGCCGAGTCTTCGATGTAGTACACATCGTACCCCAGTCTCTGCAGACCCACGATGTAATGGATGTGCTGCCATAAGACGCCGGCGATCGGGCAGCCGGCCATGAAACCCATTACGATAATTTTCTTCTTCTGCATGAAGTGCGTTTGTTGAGGAGGTTTCCATCCGCCGGAGCGTCAGTGAAACCGCAGGTGTTGTGGGGAGTTAGCAGGGTCGTGGGGGAAAGGCAACCGCAGCGTCACCTCGGATTTTTTGGGCTCAGCTTTGTTGTCCCAAGTTCGCCGAGTGGTAAAGATTTGCATAAAAACCGCCGCTGCGCACCAAGTCAGGGCCGCGCCCCTCCTCGACAACGCCGCCGGGGCCGAGAACAACGATTTTGTCCATATTGTGAATGGTTGCGAGCCGGTGCGTGATGATGAGCGTGGTGCGTCCCTGCATGAGGCCCTCGATGGTCTGCATGATCGCCGACTCGGTGGTCGGGTCCAACGCGGATGTGGGTTCGTCGAGCAGCAGGATCGGCGCGTTTTTTAGAAACGCACGGGCGATCCCGATCCGCTGGCGCTGCCCCACCGAGAGGTGACCGCCGCGCTCACCCACCTGCGATCCGTATCCTTCGGGCATTGCCATGATGAACTCGTGTGCTTGTGCGCGCTTGGCTGCCTCGATGATTTCCTCCTCTGTCGCTCCGGGTTTGCCGTATGCAATGTTTTCCCGAACCGTTGTGGAGAACAAAAGTGTGTCTTGCAGCACGATTGAAATCTGCGCCCGCAGGGATTTTTTGGAGATATCCCGCAAGTCTTTTCCATCCAGCAATACCCTGCCGCCGGTCGGGTCGTAAAAACGCGGGACCAGCGAGAGCAGCGTGCTTTTACCCGCCCCCGTGGTTCCCACGAAAGCGACGGTCTGTCCTGGCGGGAGCGTGAGATTGACGTGCTCGATGATGTTGCGTTCCGCGGTGTACCCAAAACTGACATCCTCAAAAACAAGCTCGCCGCGGGTGCCGGAGAGCTGGATGGGATTGGGTTTATCCGCGACATCGTCCGCGTGGTCGAGCACTTCGAAGCAGCGGCGCGCACTGCCGGCGGCCCGTTCCAAATCCCAACCCACTGAGGTGATGGAATCAATGGGCTGATAGAGGAGGGAGAGATAGTTTGTGATCGCAAGCAGGCTGGTGACGCTCAACGTGCCGCTCATGACATGGAGCGAGCCGAGCCAGTATAAGGCGGCGGTGCCGCCCATGAGCAGGGTCGCCACAATCATCGAGCTATTCATCGAGATGTATTGCATCCGCATGTTTTCGTTCAGGCTCTGCTGGGCGGAGACGGAGAATTGCCGGACCTCGTCATCCTCACGGCCGAAAGCCTGCACCATTTTGACGGAACTAAGCCCTTCCTGGGCGAGGCTGAGAACCGCGCTTTCGCGCTCGGCGATACGGGTGGACTGGTCGCGCACCTTTTTTGCGAAAAGTTTGAAAGTGACCACCATCACCGGGATCACGGATAGCGAAAGCAAGGTCACTTCCACATCCAGCGCCCACATCGTGACAAGAATGCTCGCCAGATCCTTCGCGCTTTGGAAAAGGAAAATTGCCTTCGAGTAAAACGCCTGCAACGACTGTGAATCGTATGCCACGCGAAAGGTCGAATCGCCGCTGCGCCGCGCATCGTGATACTTGAGGGGAAGCGAATGCAGGTACGAGTACAAGTCTGTGCGCAAGTCGAGCAGCCCTTGCAAACCGACGCGATAGTACATCATCTGTGAAACCACATGCAGCCAGGCGGAGAAGATGTGAAAAATCACGACCGAGATGCTGCAGCCCGCGATGATTTGCGGAAGGGTCCATTCGGCGAGTGAATAGGAGTACTTCCAGAAAGTCAGAGAAAGGCCATGCGCCGGTTTACCAATTGCGGGGAGCACCTGGGCCACCAGAAATGCGAGCGGCCACGGTTTAAGCAGGTTGAATGGCGTTTGAATGACCGTGAGCAGGGACGCCATCAGCGTCGGCCGCCAATGCGGAAGAAAATACGACAGGACTCTACTGTACAGCGGGGACATGGAGAATGGGCGGAGGCGAAAGAAAGAAGCGGGCTAAGCTGCGCTCGACAGGCTTCACAGGCAAGCTGGTGGACGGGGAGGAGAACAATGGCGGAT